>CANHCG010000020.1 GCA_947459055.1 Cytophagaceae bacterium
ATATCAATAATCGCTTCTTCATATTTTTTAGTAAAATAAACTTTCTCGTTCTGTTTTTGTCCCCTCATCCACTCGAATGATATAGGCCTTGCCGCCCGCTTTCTCAATCGCTTCCACTACTTTCTCTGGGTCTTGTGGTGCATAGGCAAACATACACCCCCCCCCTCCAGAGCCATTTATTTTTGCACCCAAAGCCCCCGCATCCAAGGAAGCTTGAATCATCCGATCAATCTTAGGGGTTGAAATCCGCTTATGATCGCGTAAATTATCCTGATGACGGTTCAATAAGGCACCCAAACGCTCATCGCTCCACAAAGTTTCTCCTTCAAACATGGCTTTAGCCTCCAATAAAATATCCCGATCATCAATATTTGCAGCGATTAAAATCCATTCATCCTCCGTAATCGCTGATTTGTAGGCTTGTAATTCTTGTAAATTAGTTGTTGCCAAATCAAAGGTTGGATTGATTTTTTGAATCTTTTCTACCCCACCCAGCGTTCCATATTTTCCGCGAGATAAAATTCCTAAGGTGTCCTTGGGTTCTAAAGAATCCCCTAATACAAATGTCCCTAAATCACGCGCATAGGTTTGGATGGAAATTTCGGGCCGACTCGCTAAATAAATCACATTCCCCACAGCCGTCGAATATTGATCCATCATACCCCCAGGTTCCGAAAATTCCAACACTTCTGCCTCATAGGTTATTTCCCCGATCTCCTTTTGTGAATAGCCTAGTCCATACATTTCGTTGAGAAATTTAACCCACGCAACTAATAATGCCGAGGAACTTGAAGTGCCTGAATTAATCGGAATATTTCCTCGAACTTCCAGTTCCAAGCCTCGGTCAATCAGATGACCTTTTCGCTGTAAAACGTTACAAACACTCTTGAAATAATCCCTTTCCTTAAAATAATTTAACGGAAATTCGAGTAAAAATGACTCGGTTTTATTCACATCAGGCAATGAAAAATGAACCTCCTTGTCTGCTCGAAATTGCCCTTTAATTTGAATACGCTTAGAAATGGCCGCTGCAATGACGGGTAAACCTAAATAATCTTGGTGTTCCCCAAATAAACAAATCCGACCGGGTGTTGATACAATCATGGGTGCTAAGTTAAAAAAAATATTACCTTTGGTCGAAAAAAATATCAATTAATGATCACCCAACGTATTCCATCCATCGATTATTTCAGGGGTTTCATTTTGTTTTTATTAGCCGCTGAAAGCACTGGTCTTTATGGAACCCTTGGAAAATTATTTCCAGATTCCTTTCTTGTTGAACAATTTCACCATGCCCAATGGGAAGGCCTCCATTTTTGGGATTTAATCCAACCCGGCTTTATGATGATCGCCGGAGCTTCCCTTTATTTCTCTACCTATAAAAAACTAGACGAAGGTTCGACATATGGCCAATTATGGCCTAAAGTCATCAAAAGATCTTTTCTATTATTTCTTTTTGGCACTGGACTCCATTGCCTCTATCGTGAGGAATTGGTGCTGGAATTATGGAATGTGTTGACCCAATTATCCGTCACCACACTCATCGCCTTTTTTCTTTTGCGCTTTTCGATACCCCTCCAACTCGCCGCTTCGATCCTCATCTTACTTCTGGCGCATTCATTGTACGTGTTTACTGATATACCAAGCTATAATTTACCCTATACGCCTGACCAAAATTTCGGTTCCTACATGGACATGGTCCTAATGGGAAAATTAAGCGGCGGCCATTGGATTGCTATTAATTGCATTCCCACCGCGGCACATACCATATGGGGTGCCCTGATTGGTCGAATTATCCACCGCAATGTAGACCAAAAAAACACCTTGCGCACCTTAGTTGGGCTTGGAATATTAGGGATTATCTTAGGTTATGGATTGGATTTGGCTGGAATTCCAATCATTAAACGGACGGCCACGCTATCATTTACCATCGCCTCCGCGGGTTGGATTACCCTCATGATGGCTGGTTTTTATGCCAATTGGTCCTCTGAAATCCCTAAAATTAAATTCCCAAATTACATTCTCTCCTTTGGGAAAAATTCAATTTTCATTTACTTGTTTTTTGAATCCGTAGGACCTGATTGGTTGAAAAAATCGAGCTTCGTTTTTGTCGGTGGAATCATTGAAAAACTGGGAGGAACCGAACAAATTGCTAAATTAGGAAATTCGCTCGTAGTTTTTCTACTGATTATTGGCCTCGCCAAATGGCTAGATAACCGAAAAATTTATTTCAAATTGTAGCAAATAATTATTGAGAAATCTTGGGCTTGAATCCCTTTCATGATTTCATGATTGGGCTACTTCGGCCTGATCCGATTGCTGATTAATGTTATCCAATTTATAAGCCCACGTCTGTGCAATATTCCAGGCTTTCACCTTAGCTTCTTCGGTAACTTTCCCTTCGAAATGTTCGTCTAGGGTGGCATTAAATAGGGATAACCAACGATCAAAATGCGCCTGAGTTAAGCGCTCTTTTTGATTTACCTCCAAATGCGGTCGCATCGGAGCGCCCTTATAGGCAGAACCGTCCAACAAAAGCATTTCCCAAAAATCATACATCTTCGGTAAATGTTTTGCAAAATCCACATGCATCACATCCATGAACACATGACCTACCAAATCATCCGAAGGCATTTTTGCATAAAATGCATCGACGAAAATCTGAATATCCGCTCGGGATTGAATGTCAGATTTCATTAATGGGTTTTGATTTTAGCGAGAATATGTTGGCCCACCTTTTTTCCCTGCTTCGCCCCTTCATCCAAGGCCGGCCGGAAGTGAATCCCTCCATAAAGACGACTGATCGAGGCCTCATCGGAAGCCTGCAAGAAAGAAGTGAATTTCCGAGGCGGTAAGCCATAGGGTATTTCCGTCGAATCATTAAAAGCTACCCCATCTCCATACAAAGATGTTAAAATCTGAGAGGCAGAAGCCGATATCGTACTATGCCCAGAGGTGTACTCAGGAAAAGGAGGTGTTTGCAAAATAGGTATCCACGTTTTATCTACACTTGCATTAATTATCGTTTCTGGACGAATTCTGATGGAACGGTATTTCTCATCCCAGCAAGCAATAAATCCATCAAAAATCCCAATCGACGTCAAGGCAAATGCTTCTGCGGTTTGCATGTAATTCTTTTTCAATTGACGAGATACTTGCCCTACGATGCCCAACCAATGCCCACCCGGCGACATTTTCTTCGTTGCAAACATCGCATGGCCTGTAATATTCATTTTAAACGGATTACAATCCCAGAAATTGGCAATATCCCGCTGTTCATCCGTTAAATTCTTTACTGTCTCATACGAGTCCATCACCTCCTTGTAATAGGGGCTTCCCTTCGTGATATCAAACTTAGATGGTGTAGGCGCTCGGAATTGAGCGGCAGAATCTAAAGTGGCAGGCCGAATTTTATTCCAAAAGGGCTCAACCGCATCCATATAGGCCGGAGGCGTCGGCGTCCAAGTACCCGGTAAATTCGTTACCGTAAATCGAAATCCGCGTGTTTGTTTATATTGATCCTTTCCCGCATAGCGCAACACAGCCGCCGCCACCGAATCCCCAAAGGCAATCGAGCGCTCATATACATCACTTGGAATACCTATTTTCTGATAATCTGCCTCCAATTTTTTATCAAACTCCACATACATTTCCTGTGCAAAGGTCAGCTTCTTCCCCACAGCCAAATAAGCACGTGTAGATGCTAGCGGAAAACAATATTCCAAACCCGGTTCGGGTGAAGGAATTTTTTCAAAGCCATTCAATTGGCCCACCAATGAATGGTAACCTTTATCCCCCGGCACCGCCGCCTCATAACCTGCAATCCCCGCATACATATAAATACGGGACGAAACCGGTGGGGCAAAAATATCGTGAATGATGCTTTCAGTTAACATCACCTCCGCCCGAATCAAAAATTCAGGATTCGCCGCTTCTTGTTGGTAATTTGGATTTGTTTTTTGGCAGGAAACCAATGTCCCTACCCAACCAAGAATTAACAGGTATTTTTTCATTTTAGGATTCAATTGAGCGCCAAAATTACAAAATTATCTCCGATTCCCGTGCTGATTTTTATCAGCTTATTGGACTTTTTCTAGGACTGTTTCTGCTGCCAATCGACCGGAAGATAAAGCCGCCTGCAAGGAAGGAAATTGGGTATAATCACCCGCAAGCACTATATTTCGTTTCTCAGCTTCTTTTTTCAATGTTTGAAAATCCGAAACTCGCCACAAGGAATGTGGAATTGGAAATGATTTTATAAACTGAAAATCAGAAGCCGGAACACCCAAGTGATCTGCTAAAATCCGCTTGATTTCCTCAGAAGAAATACCAATCGTCAAGCTAGTCGCAGAAAATAGATAATCACCCTTCAAAGAAGAATGGGGGTCTATAGCCGTTAAACAGGAAAAATGAAGCAAGGGCGAACCTTCAGGCATTAAATGCAAATAGGGCTCCATGCCATAAATTCCTTTAGCACGAAAATAAAAAGTCTCACTCCCTAAGGGCTCCACATCTGCCTTCGAAACACCCAACAAATCGCTTGTGATAGGCGCTTCGGTGGCTAAAATTAATTGTGAAAATTCCAATTGCTCCCCCGATTCCAACTCCACAAAGTCCGCTGAAATATGAGTCACTGGCGCCTCTAAGCGAATCCGATTAGTAGGAATGATGTCGGCTAATTGGGAGGCAATGGCCCCAATTCCAGCTTTTGGAATCGCCGCTTTTCCTTCCATAAATTGCTTCATGTAAAAATAAAATAAGGAAGCTGGTTGAGATAATCGCGCGTCCAATAACACGCCGGACATAAAGGGCCGCAAAAAGAGCGATTTGAAATTAGTAGAAAATCCTAAACGGTCAATCAATTCTCCCACTGTTTCTTTCCTCCCATCTAAGGCCTCCACATCCCTCTGCAAGCGAAACCACACATAGCCAAGTAAAACCAAATCTTTGGCAGTCACCAAACCCGATCCTAGGGAACGAAGAAACGCAAACGGCTTTTCGAATGGATTGAAAAAAGGCTGAAAATGACTAGTTAAATACACATAAGCCCCTGAACCAAAATAAGATAAATCCAATTTTTTCAAATCTAGACTTCGCTGAACTTCCGGATAGGCCGTTTGCAAAACCTGAAAACCATGATCCAACACAAAGCCATCGACCGTTTCCGATTGTACTCTTCCGCCTATTTTGTTCGATTTTTCGAGTAAAAAATAGTTGGCCCCCTGAATTTCCAACAAACGCGCCGCTTGTAGTCCCGAAATCCCCGCACCGATAATAACAATTGGTTTCATGTTTAGTTTATATTTGAACAAACTATTTAAACATACAAAAGTTTAAAGTCTTTTTTATTACTTTGCAGATTAAATGATTCTTAGGAATGAATTACAAAATTAGGGAGGAAAACGATTTCCATTACATCGATGAAGGAAACGGTGAAATTTTACTCCTACTTCATGGATTATTCGGTGCCTTAAGTAATTGGCAAGGAGTCATTGACCACTTTAGTCAAAAATACCGCGTCATCATTCCGCTCATGCCAATCCATGATATGCCCATCAAAGAGGCTGGCTGTGAAGGACTTACCGTTTTCATCGAAGGATTTATCGATTATATCAAACTAGACAAATTCTCTCTCATTGGAAATTCCCTAGGTGGACATGTCGCCCTGATTTATACGCTCAAACACCCAGAGAAAGTCCAACGATTAATTTTAACAGGTTCCTCCGGACTTTTTGAAAATTCCATGGGCGGTTCCTATCCGAAACGAGGCAATTACGAATACATCAAAGAACGCGTCGAATATACTTTTTACGACCCGAAAACGGCCTCAAAAGAATTAGTCGACGAAGTTTTTGAGATTACTAATAGTATTCCAAAGGTCATGCGCATTATCGCGATCGCAAAATCGGCCCAAAGGAACAATATGGCCAAAGATATTGTTCGGATAGAAAAACCAACCTTATTGATTTGGGGATTAAACGATACGATTACGCCTCCCCACGTGGGGCATGAATTTAATTCTTTGATTAAACATTCTGAATTACGTTTTATCGACCATTGTTGTCACGCGCCTATGATGGAACAACCGGTCGAATTCAATCGCATTTTAGATCACTGGTTAGGTAATAACCCCGTATAACCATGTTAGCGCTCGCACATCTTTCCTATGATTTTCCCACCGCAGGTCTGCATGACACGGTGCAAAAGGCCTTAAAAATTATTCGTGCCCATGAATTGAATGCCATCGCGGTATTGGATGGGAAATTATGGGTGGGTAATGTTACGGAGGAAATGTTAAGCCATGCGACCCATCCCGACGGCAAATTATCTCAATTCGCTGAAACTTGGAATTCAACCAAAATCGAAGCTGAAGAAGATATTTTAGCGAGTTTACCTCATTTTGAAGAAAGTGGTTTCCGGATGTTACCCGTAGTAAACGAAGAAGGATACTGGCAAGGTTATTTAACCTGGGAATCTGTGGCGAAAACGACCTTTTTTACCGGATTTAATACCGGAAATGGGGGAATCATCCGAATTCTTTTTCATTCCCAACGAGATTCCTTAAGCACCATCGCCCGAATCATCGAAGAGAATAAAGGCATGATCACTCGGACCTACCTTACGAAAACAGATCGGCCCGAGCACAACAGTCCTGAATTAATTATCCAAATACAAACGGAACAATTTCCTGCCATTATCAAGAGTTTAGAGCGACATGACGTGCACATCGAAAAAGCATTTATGTTTGGCTCCACTGAATTTGTGGATCAAAGTCGGTTCGACCTCCTTTTAAAGTACCTAAATCCCTAAATTTTGTCTTTAAAAATCGCCATACACGGGAAAACCTTTACCCCAGACACCAAAGCCCTCATCGAAAAACTATGGGTGGATATTGGTACTCATATGGCACATATTGTCCTTTCTGAAAGCTTTAAAGTTCACTTACTCAGTCATGGATTTGAGATAACTAACCTTCCTTCCTATCCCGACGCCCATGGACTCCCTGCAGGTATAGACATGGCCCTAAGCATCGGCGGAGACGGAACACTGCTAGAAACCTTGACGCACATCGGAGCCTTGGAAATCCCAATCCTAGGTATCAACACAGGCCGATTGGGCTTTTTAGCTACCTTGTCTCCCCCAGAGGTTTCCCCGGCATTAGAACAAATAAAACAAGGGAATTATCGAATCGAAAATCGTTGTTTAGTATCTGTTCATTCAGACCTCGATTTGTTTGAAGGAAAAGATTTTGGCCTAAATGAAGTGGGGATCATGAAAACAGATACCTCGTCCATGATTCAAATCAAAGCTTTTGTGGATGGAAATTATTTAAATACTTATTGGGCCGACGGTGTCATTGTTTCCACCGCGACAGGTTCAACAGGTTATTCACTTTCCGTAGGTGGTCCTTTGGTGATGCCAAGTTCGGATATTTTCATCATCGCGCCCATGAGCCCGCACAACTTAAACGTGCGACCTTTGGTGGTTTCAAGCTCTTCCAAATTACGTTTTGAAGTAAGTTCCCGAAGTCAAAATTTCCTTGTTTCCATCGACTCACGCTCGAAGGCTGTCGATAGCAAATTGGCTATTACAGTTGAAAAAGCTGAATTTGTTGCCAAAATCGTCAAAATTCCAGGCGACGATTTCTTACAAACGCTACGCAACAAATTAAATTGGGGGCTTGATATTCGTAATTAATCTCAAAAGCAGAACTTCCAGATTTACAACAACCTTTTTAACTCATTCAACTTTAACAGCGCTTCGATCGGCGACATTGTATTCACATCCAATTTCCCCAAATCTTCCTCGATTTTCTTCAAACCCTCCGGGATTTCAGCGCCAAATAAACTCAATTGATAATTCGCTTTTGGCATATCCTTTAATTTCGCCACATGATCCTCCCGCGAATGATCTTTTTCTAAATTTTGTAAAATTTCATGGGCACGTAATACCAAGGATGTGGGCATGCCGGCCAACTGCGCCACGTGAATCCCAAAACTATGCGCTGAACCGCCAGGTAATAATTTTCGCAAAAAGATAATTTTATTTCCCACCTCTTTGACCGAAACGTGGAAATTTTTAATGCGCGGAAAATCCTCTGACAAGGCATTCAATTCATGATAATGCGTCGCAAATAAGGTTTTCGCCCGACTTTTCGGATGATTATGAATATGCTCCGCAATCGCCCAAGCCATCGAAACCCCATCGTAGGTAGAGGTTCCCCGACCGATTTCATCCAACAATACCAACGATTTAGAAGATAAATTATTTAAAATAGCTGCCGTTTCGGTCATCTCAACCATAAAAGTCGATTCGCCCTTTGATAAATTATCTGATGCCCCTACTCGCGTAAAAACTTTATCCACTAATCCGATGGAAGCACTGGCGGCAGGCACATAGGAACCCATTTGCGCCATTAAAACGATCAAAGCAGTTTGACGTAATAAAGCAGATTTACCGGCCATATTGGGACCTGTAATCATCATGATTTGTTGGGTCTCCGCATCTAAATACACGTCGTTCGGGACATATTCCTCGCCGAGAGGCAGTTGTTGCTCAATCACTGGATGTCTGCCCGCCTCTATCGTAATTTCTTCCCCTTCATGCAAAGCCGGCCGAACATATTGATTTTTTTGAGCGACCCAAGCAAAACTAGACAAGACATCTAAACTGGCTAAACTGAGGGCATTAAACTGAATTAATTCCAAATATTCCAAGGCCTCCCGCACCAAATCTTGAAAAATTCCAAACTCGATCGTTGAAATTTTATCCTCCGCCGTCAAAATCTTTTCTTCGTATATCTTTAATTCCTCCGTGATATACCGTTCCGCATTCACCAAGGTCTGTTTCCGAATCCATTCCGCCGGCACGCGATCCTTATGAGCATGGGTTACTTCCAAATAATAACCGAAGACTTTGTTATACGAAACCTTCAAGGAGCTAATGCCAGTACGTTCGATTTCACGCTTTTGCATATCGGCCAAATAGCCCTTACCATTCGAAGAAAGCACATGTAATTCATCCAATTCGGCTAAAAAACCAGTTTTAATAATCCCGCCTTGGTGGACTAACATGGGGGCGTCATCCCGGAGGGCGGTTTCGATTTTATCAACTAGGCGTTGGCATGGATTCAATTGATCCGACGCTTTCTTGAGAAAATCGGATTTTTGCTGCCCTAATAAGGCCTGAATACCTGGAATTTGTTGGAGCGCACGTTTCAATTGCAGCAATTCCCTTGGATTAATTCGTCCCGCAGCAACCTTTGAAATCAATCGTTCCAAATCCCCCACAGGTTTCAATAGGGCGCTGATTTGATCTAATAAACCTTCATTAGCCAACAAACCCGCCACGCCATCCTGACGTTCCTGAATCGACTTCAAATCCTTCAGTGGCAATACCATCCATTTTCGGAGCAAACGAGCGCCCATCGGCGTTTGGGTTTGATCCATTAATTGAATTAAAGGAACCCCTCCTTCCTGTACCGAATACACCAGTTCCAAATTTCGAATCGTAAAGCGGTCGAGCCACACGTATTTATCTTCCTCGATGCGCTGAATGGTGGCTATATGTCCTACTTGTCGATGTTCGGTTTCGGCTAAATAATGAAGAATCACCCCGGCGGCGATGATGCCATGGGTTAATTCTTCGATGCCAAAGCCTTTGAGGTGTTGCGTTTTAAAATGTTGGGTCAACAAAGGATAGGTAAAATCCTTGGAGAAAATCCATTCTTCAAGCGAAAATGAATGAAAAGTGTCGCCAAAATGCTCTTCATATAGTTTCCGGTATTTCTTCGGATACAAAATCTCGGAAGGCATGAAGCTTTGAACCAATTTTTGCACATAGGCCAATGAGCCCTGCGTACACATAAATTCGCCCGTTGAAATATCTAAAAAAGCTAATCCATACACATTTTCCTTTTCGGAATAGGCAATGGAAGCTACGTAATTATTGCGTTTATAATCTAATACTTGGTCATTAAAGGAAACCCCAGGCGTAACTAATTCGGTTACCCCGCGTTTGACGATGCCTTTAACGGTAGCAGGATCTTCCAATTGGTCACAAATAGCAACCCGCTGACCTGCGCGAACTAATTTGGGTAAATAGGTGTCGAGGGAATGGTGGGGAAAGCCGGCCAATTGGTCATCTGCATTTCCATTATTCCGACGCGTCAGTACGATTCCTAAAATCTTGGATGCTTTGACCGCATCTTCGCCAAAAGTCTCATAAAAGTCCCCCACCCGAAAGAGCAAAATGGCTCCCGGGTATTTGGCTTTTATCTGATTAAACTGTCGGGATAAAGGCGTCTCCCCTTTTTTCAAGGGTTCTTGCCCATTTTCTGCTTTTTTGGCCAAAATTTTTCGGACTAATGAAAACAAAAATAAAGCAAAATTTATACATTTACCATTCTTTAAACCTATTCCAACCTAATGATCAACAATTCTATTTACATTAAGTCCCAACAAGAGGTTTTTGATGTCGTAATCGTCGGCTCCGGTGCCGGAGGCGGAATGGCTGCGCATACATTAACTAAGGCGGGCGCAAAAGTATGTGTGTTAGAAGCGGGTCAACCTTTTGACCCCGCAGATCCTAAGAACATAACGCAACTAAAATGGCCTTACGAATCCCTACGCAGGGGTTCGGGTACCACGCGAGCTTTCGGTGATTTCGATGCGGCCTATGGCGGCTGGGAAATCGATGGCGAGCCATACACTCGTAAAGACGGAACAAAATTTGATTGGTTTCGTTCCCGGATGGTCGGTGGACGGACAAATCACTGGGGTCGTATTTCCCTTCGTTTCGGACCAGACGATTTTAAACGCAAAAGCATCGATGGATTAGGAGACGACTGGCCGATTGGCTATGACGACATGAAGCCTTATTATGACAAAATCGATAAATCCTTAGGGGTTTTTGGTTCAAACGAAGGCTTACGCAATGATCCGGATGGATTTTTCTTGCCAGCGCCTAAACCACGTTTGCACGAGTTAATGATTAAAAAAGCAAATAAGGCCTTGGGTATTCCTACCTATCCTTCTCGTTTATCGATTTTAACAAAACCGATTAATAACGAGCGAGGATCTTGTTTCTACTGTTCGCAATGTAATCGGGGTTGTTCCGCATATGCCGATTTCTCTTCCTCATCCGTGTTAATGAAACCCGCAATGGCGACTGGAAATCTAACGCTTTTGCCATTCGCCATGGCGCGTGAAGTGATGACAGATCCGGTAACAGGCTTGGCGACAGGCGTATCCTATGTACATACAGGAACCTTACAAGAATATTCGGTACGTGGAAAAATAGTTGTTTTAGCCGCTTCTGCCGGTGAAACAGCCCGTTTATTATTGAATTCAAAAAGTGCACGCTTCCCGAATGGTATCGCGAATTCAAGTGGTGTAGTAGGTAAATACATCAATGACTCGACGGGTGCCTCTCGTTCTGCTATTATTCCTAAATTATTCGATCGGAAACGTTATAACGAGGACGGCGTAGGTGGTATGCATATTTATACGCCTTGGTGGGGTGATAATAAGAAATTAGATTTCCCTCGTGGCTACCACATCGAATATGGTGGCGGTATGGGTATGCCAAATTACGGTTTCGGCTGGGGCATCGAAAGCTTGAACGGAAAAGAAAATTATACACGCGACGGATTGAAGAAAGCCGCGGGTGGCTACGGAGCGACCTTGAAAGAGGACTACAGACGTTTCTATGGTGCCTATGTAGGATTTGCTGGACGCGGTGAACCTGTGCCTTTGGAAAGTAATTACTGCGAAAT
>CANHCG010000021.1 GCA_947459055.1 Cytophagaceae bacterium
ATTACGTTCCGCAATATGACAAAGCGGTAAATAACTAATGAAACGGGTATTTGGTGTATCTAAATAGGCAATTTCCCTAGCCAAATTCAAGGCGAGGGCGATGGATTTATTGGAGATCATGACCCCTTTCGGTGAACCCGTGGTGCCTGATGTATAGACAATCGTAGCTAATTCTGAATGAATAGGTTTATGGATCTGGGGGATCATCGGGTAATCATTCAGTACTTTATCCCAAAAGACACCCTCTCCACCTTCCGACTCAGGCGTATGCAATAATAAAACATGCGGCGGGATTCCCTTTTTCATTTCCTCCCAGTTGTCCAGTTTTCCAACGATTAGAATTTGGCAATCGGAATGAACCAATACCTGATTTAATTGAGGACCCGTTAAGGTCGCATAAAAGGGAACAGAAATGGCACCAGCACAAGAAATGGCTAAATCGGATAAAATCCAGTAGGATGAATTTTTTGATAAGATTCCGATATGTTTGGGGCCATCCTTCAGATTGTTCTTCAGGAAATTAGCGATTTTTTTGACAATTTCGCCGGAGTTTTGGTATGAAAAATCGATGTATTCGGCGCCGATGGGTTGTTTTAAAAAAATATCTGTTGGTTTTTCAGAAACCCAATGAAGGAAATTTTCGAGGTTGCTTTGGTAGCTGCTCAGCATATAGAATGGTCGAGGGGATAGGTTAAATGTCCTTAAAAATAAAACATAATTCCTTTAAATCATACCATTTTTGTTCATTGTTTCGTTCGAGGCAAATAAGCCCTTGAGCATTTACTTCTAAAATTTTCCCGCTAAAGGTTCCAAGCGCATCTTGGTACAAGGCTTCCTGCTGATGTTGGAATAAATGTGAATGATAGTTTAGGTCGAGGTGGCTGAAGTCTTTTTGTTGAAATCGTATGTATTGCATTTCGATTCCCAAGGAAATGGCTTGGTAAATTTCTTCGATGGCGATGGCTTGCGGGTCTTGGAGGTATTTTTTGAGTGAAATGGCGCGTAAATCGGGGAATTCAGTTTGGTTGATATTGAGACCGATTCCGATGATAGAAAAGGCCCATTGACCTGCTTGGAAATTACTTTCAATTAGAATTCCACCTAATTTTTGGCCCGATAAATAAATATCATTCGGCCATTTGATGGAAAGGGGAAGTTTTTCTCCGTAGCGAATTTGGGCCCAAGATTGGAGACCATGAACGATGCCGAGTGCAATGGATTTACTGAGGTAAAATTGATCTGCCAGTGCCTCGTGTCCGGGTTTGAGCAAATAAGAAACAAGGAGGTTTTGATCGGCTTGTGCGAGCCAATGGTTTCCTCGCTGGCCTTTTCCAGCCGTTTGATGACCTGCGATCCAGGCAAAACCTTCGGGTAAATCAGCGGAAAGAGCTTCTTCGAAACCAAGGGAATTGGTGGAAGGGCAGGTGGGGAGATATTTTGAATATTTGCCAACGAACCGAGTGGGTGCTTGATATTTGTTCAATTTTTATTTGTAATTTTAGGGTTACAAGAACAAATTTAATTTTTATTCGTTTATAAACCATATATGCCTAAAAGTCCTAAAAAAGCCACACCATCAGTGGATGCATCTGAAGAAATTGTCCAATGGGTGGTCAAAGGAATGCAAGAGAAAAAAGCCCAAGAAATAGTTGTCATGGACTTACGCGGCGTAACCAATGCATTTACTGATTTTTTTGTGATTTGTTCGGGTACTTCGGACACACAAATCGAGGCGATTGCGGATTCCGTGGATAAGGAAGTGTGGGAATCTGGAAAGATTCATGTGCATGCGATGGAGGGAAAGGCGAATCGGGAATGGATATTGATGGATTATTACGATGTGATCGTCCATGTATTTTTGAAGGAAAAGCGTACATTTTTTAAATTGGAGGAACTTTGGGGGGATGCGGTGTTTACCAATATTCCAGATTAATTCCATCTTTATTTTTTTTGAAAGCGAACTATTTATAGGGAATTCGAGTTTGTAATTCCAAATACGAATAAGCAACATGGCAAAACAAGGAAGTAATTTTAAAAACAGTAAACGATCAGGATTACCTCCTCGCTTACCTAAAAAACCCGTAGGCGGCATGCAGAGTTGGATGGTGATTGGTCTCGCCATTGCTATGATTAGTATGTTTTTCTTTACCAAAGAACGGACTTTGCAGGAAATCACACAGAAGCAATTTGAGTCCATGATTCTTCAAAAAGAAGTGGAATCGGTGACGATTGTGAATGATCGTTTGGTTGAGGTTAGTTTAAAATCCACTTTCGTAAATAAATACTTCAAAACGGCTCCTCAGTCCCTAGTGACTGTAAAACAGGGCCCTCATTTTGAGTTTCCGATTATTTCCAAAGAGGGTTTTGAGCATTTTTTAGAGGATCGTCAAAAGGATTTCCCTCGGAATGAACGCATTTTTGCAACGCCTGAAACACGTACTGGGCCTTTAGATTGGTTAGGTACTTGGGGGTTCTTCATCTTGATGGGCTTAAGTTTTTACTTCTTATTTTTCCGCATGGGTGGCGGTGGTGGCGCTGGTGGGCAGATCTTTAATATCGGCCGGAGTCGTGCGACGCTAACTGAGGGCGAATCTAAAGTTAAAACTACTTTTAATGATGTGGCGGGTTTGGATGAGGCGAAAGAAGAGATTCAGGAGATTGTTGAGTTCTTAAAATTCCCTAAAAAATTCACAGATCTAGGCGGTAAAATTCCGAAAGGAGCCTTATTAGTAGGTCCTCCGGGAACGGGTAAAACCTTATTAGCAAAGGCTGTGGCGGGTGAAGCAGGTGTTCCATTTTTCTCCTTGTCGGGTTCCGATTTTGTAGAAATGTTTGTAGGGGTGGGTGCTGCACGTGTACGTGATTTGTTTAAGCAGGCTAAGGAAAAAGCGCCTTGTATTATTTTTATTGACGAGATAGATGCAGTGGGTCGATCGCGGGGTCGTGGTCAAATGCCGGGATCGAATGATGAGCGGGAGAATACATTGAACAGTTTATTGGTCGAAATGGATGGTTTCGCGACGGATTCTGGAATTATCATTATGGCGGCAACGAACCGTCCGGATGTATTAGATCCAGCTTTATTACGCCCTGGTCGGTTTGATCGCACGATATCGATTGACAAACCGGATATTATTGGTCGGGAAGCGATTTTCAAAGTACACTTAAAGCCTTTGAAATTAGCACAGGATGTCGATCCGAAGGAATTATCGGCCCAAACGCCAGGTTTTGCCGGCGCTGAAATTGCCAATGTTTGTAATGAGGCGGCTTTGATTGCAGCCCGTAGAAATAAGTCGGCCGTGGACATGGATGATTTCCAAGAGGCGATGGACCGCGTGATTGGTGGTTTGGAGAAGAAGAACAAATTGATTTCTCCATTAGAGAAGAAAATTGTAGCTTATCATGAGGCGGGCCATGCGATTGCAGGTTGGTTTTTAGAGCATGCGAATCCCTTGGTAAAGGTGTCGATTGTGCCACGTGGGGTAGCGGCTTTGGGATATGCACAATACTTGCCCAAAGAGCAGTTTTTGTATCGTACGGAGCAATTGATGGATGAAATGTGTGTTACCTTGGGCGGACGTGCTGCGGAAGAAATCATGTTTGGTAAAATCTCCACGGGGGCACAAAATGATTTAGAGCGAATTACCAAATTAGCTTATTCCATGGTAACGGTTTATGGAATGAATGAGAAATTAGGGAACATTTCGTATTATGATTCGAAGGGTTCTGAATACCAATTTAATAAACCTTATTCTGAACAAACAGCGCGTGAAATCGATGAGGAAGTTCGAAAGATTATTGCGGAGGCCTATGTGAGGACAAAGAAATTATTGAAGGATAAAAAGGATAAATTAACGATTTTAGCGGAGCAATTATTGAAAAAAGAAGTTCTTTTTCAAAGTGATTTGGAAGAATTAGTAGGGCCTCGACCTTTTGAACAATTGACTTCCTATCAAGAATTCATCAAAGGCGAAACCGAGAAGAAGCGGAAAGATGCTAAGGATGAACGAGATTTAGCCGAGAGCGAAAAGATTAAAGTGCCTCGCAAGCCAGCAGCCAAAGCCAAGCCTGAAGAAGAGGCAGCGGTGGAGGTTAAAAAGCCGGTTCGGAAACGGACCCCAAAGCCAAAAGAATAAATAGAGGGTGGTCTTTCCACCCTTTTTTATGACGATGAAGCAGATACAAATCCCCTTGGGCAAAAAGGCCTATTTCGCGTCCGATTTTCATTTAGGCTTTCCAAGTCATGAGGAATCCCGTATGCGTGAGAAGCATGTATTGGCTTGGTTGGATCTCGTCGAACAGGACGGATCAGACCTCTTTCTAATGGGAGACCTTTTCGATTTTTGGTTTGAGTATCAAGAGGTAGTTCCCAAAGGATTTGTTCGATTTATAGGACGTTTGGCTAATTTATCAGACCAAGGAATTTGTATTCATATATTTGTGGGGAACCATGATTTGTGGATGGCGGATTATTTTGAAAAAGAAATTTCAGCTAAGATTTATAGGGAACCAACGGAGTTTCAATTCTCAACTTCAGAAAAATCTTTCCGAGTTTTACTTGGACATGGAGACGGATTAGGCCCTGGCGATTATGGATATAAGTTCCTGAAACGTATTTTTACTAATCCAATAGCTCGTTGGCTTTTTAAAGTCTTGCATCCTGATTTGGGGATTCGCCTCGCGCATTTTTGGTCGAACACTCGAAAATCCAATACGATTCAAGCAGGGGAGGTGCCCTTTAACCCAGAGACAGATTTTATTTTGTCTTTTGTAAGGGATCGGTTTCGACAGGATGCCCAACAACATTTGGCCTGCGATGCCTATGTCTTTGGTCATCGACATCATCCGATTGAATTTGCATTAGATGGCCATTCGTCGTATTTCAATTTAGGGGATTGGTTTAGTCCTCAATTCAAGAACGCTTATTATTTGACCATAGATGAAAAACGTATCGAATTTTTGCATTTTCCTCGGACTTAGTTTACTCCTAGGGACTTCCATTTTTGCGCAGGTTCCTACGGAATCATGGCGTCCGTCGATTCATTTCTCACCTAAGAAAAATTGGACAAATGACCCTAATGGTCTTTTGTATTACAAAGGTGAATATCATTTGTTTTTTCAGTATAATCCAAAGGGAAATGAATGGGGAAATATGAGTTGGGGTCATGCGAAAAGCAAGGATCTGACCCATTGGACTGAATTACCTGTCGCCATTCCCCATGATTCAGCCTATATATTTTCAGGTTGCGTGGTCTGGGATAAGTCGCACGTATCGGGTTTAGGTGATCCTAAAAAGGATTTATTAATCGCGATTTATACTGCCGATTTTCCCAATACACGACAAGAGCAGCATCTTGCCTATTCGAATGACGATGGTTTGACATGGACTAAATATGCCTTAAATCCCATTTTAAATATTAACATGAAGGATTTTAGGGATCCTAATATTATTTGGCATGCGGCGAGTCAACAATTCGTTATGAGTGTGGTTAAACCCCATGAATTTGCCGTTCAGTTTTATGGTTCAAAGGATTTGATACATTGGGAAATTTTAAGCCAGTTTGCTCAGCAAGGCGACTCTGGAATGATTTGGGAATGTCCAGCTTTGGTTGAATTACCGATTGAAGGCAGCAAAGAAAGCAAATGGGTGTTATCCGTTTCTTCCCAAGGACCCTACAAAGGCTCTGTAGGGATGCAGTATTTTGTTGGAA
Source organism: Cytophagaceae bacterium (assembly GCA_947459055.1). Classification (GTDB taxonomy): domain Bacteria; phylum Bacteroidota; class Bacteroidia; order Cytophagales; family Spirosomataceae; genus Aquirufa. Next base: position 5,712 of record CANHCG010000021.1, read on the forward strand.
ATTTTGATGGAAAGCAATTTGTTAATGAAAATCCCAAGGAACAAGTTTTATATGTGGACCATGGCAAAGATTTTTATGCGGCCATCCCGTTTTATAATGGGATGAATTCGGAGGTTTTTTGGTTGGGATGGGCGCTTAATTGGGCTTATGCGGGGGAGCAGCCAACTTTCCCTTGGAAAGGGCAAATGTCCACAGCACGTACGTTGCGATTAGTTCAAACGCAGGCAGGGCTACGATTAAAACAAGTATTTAAGCCCAATTTTGCCTCCATTAAGCCAGATTTAGCTTTAAAAAATATTCAGATAGGATCTCAGTGGAAATTTCCATCACCTGTTTTATTGAAGGACCAAGTTTATTTGGTAGAGCTTGATTTTAGCGATATGAATTCTGGGGAATTGCTGATTTCGATTGCCGATGAAGGATCACCTGAAAAATTTAATATTGGAATTTCAACCAAGGAACATAAAATATGGGTTGATCGGAGCCAATCGGGCAAGATATTAGGTAATGGATTTGCCCAAATTTCGGAGGCGACTTGGCTACCTGACCGTTCCCGAAAAATTCAGATTTTGGTGGATCGTTCGATTATTGAAATTTTAGCGGCCGATGGTACCGTGGCTATGTCGACTTTGCGTTTTCCTGAATCGAAATCTGAAAAATTGTCGATAATCTCCTCCTCGGGTCCGGTAAATATTCGTGGAATAAAGGTTTGGAAATTAAAATAATGCCATTAGTTCGGTTTATTTTCTTAATTTGAAGTTTGGTTTTCTCTAAAATAAAAATAAAATGACGATTTCTCACACTCGCCTTGAGGTAATGACTGAGCTTGCGCGCAAGATGGATTATTTCATGAAGGAATATTTAAATCCCATTGACAGCAATTGGCAGCCTTCAGATATGTTACCTGATTCGACGAAGGAGTCGTTTTTTGATGAGGTGAAATTATTGCAAGAAGCAGCCAAAGAACTTCCTTATGACTATTGGGCGGTGTTGATTGGAGATACGATTACAGAGGAGGCATTGCCGACCTACGAGTCCTGGTTGATGGGCATGGAATCTGTCGATCAGATTGACCAAGAAAACGGCTGGGTTAAATGGATTCGCAATTGGACCGCTGAGGAAAATCGCCACGGAAATTTATTGAATACCTATTTGTATTTGTCGGGCAAGGTCGATATGCATGCAGTGGCGGTTTCGACCCAACATTTAATTGCCGATGGATTCGATATCGGCACTACCGGAGATCCTTATCGTAATTTTATTTATACCTCTTTTCAAGAAACGGCGACGAATGTTTCTCATCGCAGAACGGCATCCTTAGCGAAGCAGCATGGCAATTCTTTGTTGTCTCGTATGTGTGCGCAAATTGCTGCAGATGAATTACGTCATGCCAAAGCGTATAAGGCTTTTGTGAGTGAGATATTTCAAATGGATCCCTCGGAAATGATGTTAGCTTTTTCGGATATGATGAAGAAGAAAATTGTCATGCCGGCACATTTTTTACGCGAAATAAACGGGCAAAAAAGTTCGGTATATGAACATTTTTCGGATGCTGCGCAGCGGATTGGTGTCTATACAACGATGGATTATATCACCATCATGCAAGGTTTATTGAAAGATTGGAATATTGAGCAAATAGGCGGATTGAATGATGCGGCTGAGAAAGCGCGTGATTATTTGGTAGCTTTGCCGGCTCGTTTGGAGCGTTTGGCGGATCGGGTTAAAATTCCTGAATTGGCTTATCCATTTACTTGGATTGCGTAAAATATGCATAAAAAATTATCCATGGATGAGCTGAATCGGCTCGATGTAAATGCGTTTAAGGAGGTTGAAAAATTTCCATATGTATTTGTTTTGGATGATATACGGAGCATGAATAATATCGGTTCTGCGTTTCGTACGGGGGATTCGTTTCGTTGTTCACATATCTATTTAACGGGCATTACGGCCCAGCCTCCCCATCGAGAAATTTCGAAAACAGCCTTAGGTGCAGATGAATCTGTGGATTGGAGTTATTTTGAAGATTCGGCTTCCTGCATAAAGCATCTTAAGAATTTGGGTTATCTAATTGTGTCGATTGAACAGGTTGAAAACTCTGTTTCCTTAGCTGACTTTGCTCCCCAAAGAAATGAGAAATATGCCTTTGTTTTTGGAAATGAGGTTTTTGGGGTGAGTGAAGATTGGATTAAGGACTCGGATATTGTGCTTGAAATTCCTCAGTTTGGAACGAAGCACTCCTTAAATGTGTCGGTTTGTATGGGGGTAGTTGCTTGGGATTTTGTTTCAAAAATTTTTTCAACCTAGGATTTTGTGTTAAATTATGCCATGCCATTAAAATGTTAACACAATAAAATTTTATTTAATCAAATCTTTATATAGATTGTGAACTATTATAAATTAAAAGACCATGAGTGAAGCAAAAAAATTGTTAGTTGATGTATTGTCAACGGTCGTACTTCCCAAGTTAAAAGGATTGAACGAAAAAAATGCCAAAAAAATGGTTCATGCGAGCCATAAAGCGCTAGCTGAAATAGCAAAAAAATATCATAAATTACTCGATGAGCAAGCGGAGGATGCGGCAAAGGAAAAGGCGAAGCAAGCGAAAATAGCTAAGAAAACTTCAGAGAAAGAAGCTAAGAAAAATTCAAAATTGGCTAAAAGACAGGCTGAATCTAAGCAATTAGCCTTGCTTTTAGCGAAAGAAAACAAAGAGGTGGCCAAGCCTTCTAAATCAGTTAGAAAGCCATCTAAAAAAGCAGCGGTAACTACAAAAAGTGCAGCGAAAGCAGTAAAGCCAGTGGCAAAAACCTCTACAAAGGCATCAGTAAAAACAAGTGTAAATCCAGCGGTGAAAAGACGCGGGAGAGCTCCAAAAGCTTAATCAACTATTCGTTTATCATTTGATTTGATGCGTTCATCCAATTATCAATTGGATGAACGCATTTTTAATTTAGTTTAGGGTATAAAAATTCGGGAAAATGATATTGTCTATACAAGATGTAGTTAAAACTTATTCGGAACATGTTGCCTTGGACCATGTGAGTTTGGAGGTGCCCAAAGGCCATATTTTCGGTTTATTGGGGCCCAATGGCGCAGGGAAAACTTCTTTAATTCGAATCATTACACAAATTACGGCACCCGATTCAGGGCGTGTGATTTTTGATGGAGCTGCTTTGTCGGAGCGACATGTGAATGACATTGGATATTTGCCCGAAGAGCGAGGATTGTATAAGAAGATGAAGGTCGGGGAGCAGTTGATGTATTTAGCCCAATTAAAAGGCATGTCCCGGTCTGAGGCGCAATCAAAACTCAAAGATTGGTTTGTTCGCTTGGACATTAAAGAGTGGTGGAATAAGCCGGTGGATGATTTGTCGAAGGGGATGCAGCAAAAAACGCAGTTCATTGCGACGGTGGTTCATGAGCCTAAATTATTGATTTTAGATGAGCCATTTTCGGGTTTTGATCCGATCAATGCGAATATGTTGAAGGATGAAATTTTAGCCATTCGGGATCGAGGAACGACCATTTTGTTTTCGACACATCGGATGGAATCAGTGGAGGAATTGTGTGATGGGATTGCATTGATTAATCATGCCAACGTGGTGTTGACAGGGAATAAAAAAGAGGTACAAAATCGGTTTAAAAAGAATGAATTTGAATTGATTTTTGGAGGTGAATTACCCGTAGAGAATGAAAGTTTTGACTTGTTAGGCACAGAGGTTACCCAAGAGGGGCGTCAGAAAGCGCGTATAAAATTACATGCCCATGTGCGGATTAATGAGGCCTTGGGTGAGTTGATTAGCCATGTCGAAGTATATAGTTTCCAAGAAATCATACCGTCGTTCAATGATATTTTTATTGAAGTTGTTTCACAAAAAAAATAGCCCAACATGAACAAGATTTTATTAATCATTCAGCGTGAATATGTGACAAGGGTTCAAAAAAAATCCTTTTGGATTGCCTCTTTATTGGCCCCATTTTTGATTACGGCGATATATGCGATCCCGATTTGGTTGGCCTTGCGAGATAAAGAAGTGAAAAAGGTGGAAGTTTTGGATCAAAGTGGGATTCTGGAAGCAAAGGATTTTACCGATCGAGAAATTCAATATCAACTGATTTCAGGCGATTTAGAGACCTATAAGAAGACTTTTGCGAAACAGGGTTTTTCAGCCCTTGTCGTCGTAAAAAAGAATATTTTGGAGGATCCTCGGGCAGTTCAAATCTTTTCGGAAAAGAACGTGAGTTTGCCTTTGAAATCATCGATTGAGCGGATTGTGCAAAATAAAATGCGGGCTGTTTTGATGCAAAAAGCAGGAATTTCGGAACGGGTTTATGAAGATACACAGGTGGATATATCGGGAGAAACGATCACCGTTTCGGAGCAGGGAAAGGAAACAAGCTCGAGTTCGGGTGGAGCGATGATTTTGGCGGGAGTTATGGGTTTTATCTTGTATATCACGCTATTATTGTATGGCTCGCAGGTGATGAATGGGGTGATTGAAGAGAAAAGTAGTCGGATTATTGAGGTGATTATTTCGTCGGTGAAGCCCTATCAATTGATGTTAGGGAAGATTTTTGGGGTAGGCTTAGTTGGTTTAACCCAGTTTTTATTATGGATTGTTCTGACGATTGGCTTAAGCCGGGTGACCAGTGTGCTGTATCAACCTGAGGTTAAAAAAGAAATTCTCTCTATCAAAGATAAAAAGGTTCAGGAAGCTGTCAAAGAGGTCGATAAATCCGATATTTCACCCATGGAAGAGGTGACTAAGGTGTTGGCAAGTACGAATATCCCCTTGGTAATTGGTTGTTTTATGTTTTATTTTTTCTTTGGGTATTTGCTATATAGCTCCTTATTTGCTGCTATTGGGAGTGCCGTGGAAAGTTCGACAGAGGCGCAGCAATTTACCTTTATCGTCATGATTCCGATCATTATTTCCTTTTTAATGGCCCAATATACGATGCAAGATCCGGATAGTTCGGTGGCCGTCTGGGCATCGATGATTCCATTTACCTCGCCTATTAATATGATGGTTCGCCTACCTTATGGCGTGCCAACTTGGGAATTAATTTGTTCCATGGTCCTTTTAGTGCTCGGTTTTTTAGCTTGTAGTTGGATTTCAGCCCGTATTTATCGTGTGGGAATCCTGATGTACGGCAAGAAAGTTAGCATCAAAGAATTAAGTAAATGGATCTTTTATAAAGGATAATTAAGTATTTAGCCAATTATCTAATTGATCTGGATTGAATCCTGCGATTAACTTATCGTTTTGAACGATAATGGGTCTTTTTATGGCGGAATTTTTCTCGAGCAGAAATTCGAATGCGGCTTTTGGGGATTCGAGTGATTGTTTTTGTTCGTCGGATACGAGTCGATAGGTGCTGCCTTTTTTGTTAAATACTTGATCTAAGCCTAAATGTTCGATGAAGCTTTGTAACGTTTCGGGGCTGATTCCTTTCTTTTTGTAGTCGTGAAATTCATATTTTATGCCTTTTTGATTCAAGTAATCAAAGGCTTTTTTCATGGTGTTGCAAGCGGGAATTCCGTAAATCGTAATCATGTGTATTTTAATTTTAAATTCTTGTTTCGCGTGTCGAATTTGGTGGTATTTTTGTAAAATATAGACAAATTTAATACAAACAAACCGTCATGGAGTATAGAATAGAAAAAGATACGATGGGAAAGGTACAAGTACCGGCTCATGTGTATTGGGGGGCTCAAACGCAACGTTCCATTGAGAATTTTCCGATTGCCCAAGATATCAATAAGATGCCTAAAGAGATTATTCGGGCATTTGCTTACTTAAAAAAGGCCGCTGCGATTACGAATTTTGAAGCGGGTGTGTTGGATGAGGCAAAGAAAAATTTAATTGGGCAGGTATGTGATGAAATTTTGGCAGGGCAATGGGCGGAACAATTCCCTTTAGTAGTTTGGCAAACGGGTTCTGGCACGCAATCGAATATGAATTGCAACGAGGTAATTGCCTACCGTGCTCATGTGTTGCAAGGTGGAAATCTTCTCGATGAGCAGAAAT
>CANHCG010000022.1 GCA_947459055.1 Cytophagaceae bacterium
CGGTCCTTGAATCCCTATTCGTCATATGAGGATTTTGAGTTTGATGTACCTGTGGGAACGAAGGGAGATACCTATGATCGTTTTTTAGTGCGTGAGGAGGAGATGTGGCAGAGTTTGCGGATTATACAGCAAGCCTTGGATAATTTACCGGAGGGTCCCTATCATGCGGATGCACCGCATTATTATTTGCCAAAGAAGGAGGATGTATATCATAACATGGAAGCTTTGATTTACCATTTCAAAATTGTGATGGGAGAAATCGATGCGCCGGTGGGTGAAGTATATCATTCGGTGGAGGGTGGTAATGGGGAGTTAGGATTTTATTTGGTTTCGGATGGAGGGCGGACACCGTATCGCTTGAAGTTCCGTAGACCGGGCTATATTTATTACCAAGCATTCCCGGAGATGATTAAGGGATCTTCGTTGTCGGATGCGATTGTGACGATGTCGTCGATGAATGTTATTGCAGGAGAGTTAGATACCTAATACATGGAAGGAAAGAATCAAATCGTATTTCCGGCTGAGACGCTGGAATTAGTTGCTAAAATCATGAAACGCTATCCGGAGGGAAAGCATAAGTCGGCGTTATTGCCCATTTTACATTTGGCTCAAGCGAAGTGGAGCTGGTGCAGTCCGGAGGTGATGGATTATGTGGCTTCTTTGCTCAACATCAGTCCAGTTGAAGTATACGAAGTGGCTTCATTTTATACAATGTTTCATTTGGAACCGGTGGGAGAGCATGTGATTGAGTATTGTCGGACGGGTCCTTGTTGTTTAATGGGGGGTGTGGAAGTGTATGATCATTTGAAGAAACGCTTGGGCATTGAGACGGGTGAGACGACGGCGGATGGTAAGTTTACGATTAAAGAAGTGGAGTGTTTGGCTGCTTGTGGATGGGGACCTGTATTTCAAATTCGGGAGAAGTACCATATGCACTTGACAACAGAGAAGGTGGATCAAATCATTGATGAATTAAGTAAATAAGGCTGGGATGAAGATATTAACCGAACATATAGACGTACCTCAAATTGAAACTCTAGCGGTTTACAAAAAGAATGGGGGCTACAAGGCGGTCGAGAAAGCCTTGAAGAAAATGACACCGGATGAGGTGACAGAGGAGGTGAAGAAGTCAGGTTTACGCGGTCGTGGGGGTGCAGGTTTTCCGATGGGGATGAAGTGGTCCTTTTTGGCGAAGCCGGAAGGTGTGCCTCGTTATTTAGTATGTAATGCGGATGAATCGGAACCGGGAACGTTTAAGGATCATTATTTGATGTGGAAATCACCGCACACCTTGATTGAGGGGATGATTGTTTCGAGTTATGCCTTGGGTGCAAATACTTCGTATATCTATGTGCGTGGGGAGTTGATGTATGTTATTAGCATTTTGGAAAAGGCGATTCAGGAGGCTTATGACCAAGGATTATTAGGAAAAAATATTTTGGGATCTGGATATGATTTGGATCTGTTTGTCCAACCGGGTGGTGGGGCGTATATCTGTGGGGAGGAAACGGCTCTATTGGAATCTTTAGAAGGAAAACGCGGAAATCCGCGTAATAAACCACCTTTCCCTGCGGTGAAGGGGGTTTGGCAATGTCCTACGGTGGTAAATAATGTGGAATCCATAGCGGCAACTTCTTGGATTGTGAATAATGGCGGAGATGCCTATGCGGCGATTGGCGTTGGAAGAAGTACGGGAACGAAATTGATTTCGGCTTCTGGACATATTAAGAAACCGGGTGTTTATGAGATTCCATTGGGAATAACTGTGGAGGAATTTATTTATTCAGATGAATGGTGTGGCGGAATTCGGGATGGACATAAGTTGAAGGCCGTAGTAGCTGGAGGAAGTTCGGTGCCTATTTTACCGGCGGATATGATTTTGACGACGGCGACGGGTGAAAAGCGGTTGATGACCTATGAATCTTTATCCGATGGTGGATTTGTTTCGGGAACTATGTTAGGTTCGGGTGGATTTATTGTGATGGATGAGACGACGTGTATTGTTCACAATACTTTGACTTTTGCGCGTTTTTATCATCATGAGTCTTGTGGCCAGTGTTCGCCTTGTCGGGAAGGAACGGGTTGGATGGACAAAGTAATTCATCGGATTGAGCATGGCAAGGGACGCAGAGAAGATATTGATTTATTGGTGGATGTGGCGAAGAAAATAGAGGGAAATACGATTTGTCCTTTGGGTGATGCGGCGGCATGGCCAGTGGCTGCTGCGATTCGTCATTTTAGAGATGAGTTTGAGTGGCATATTGAACATCCGGAATTAGCGACGAAAGAAGGGGCGGTTTATATGCGTCCAGGCGCTAGTTGGGCTCAATAAGAAATAAAGATGGCGGCCAAAATTCTGTTTGTCGGGCATGATGCCAATCGCGCGGGGGCACAGTTGGTGCTCTTGCATTGGTTGAAAGCGGAGGCGTCGCAGGGTAGAAAGGCCTATTTATTGCTCGAGAAGGGTGGGGATTTATTAAGCCAATACGAGCGCTATGCGCGAGTATGGGTGTGGCGGAGGGGGCCGGGCAATATGGAAAAGATTTATAAAAAAATACCATTCTTCAAACGTGAAGAAAGGATGGACCGGGAACCGAATCGACCTGAAATAGCGGAAATGTTGCGTGATTTCAGACGTGAAAAGTTTGGTTTGATTTTGGGAAATACGGTGGCTTCTTTGGCATTATTGCAGGAATTACAAGCTTTGCGGGTACCATTTGGTAGCTATGTGCATGAATTGAGTTTTTCGTTGTCGATGTATGCCTCAGAGAAGGATATGGTATTTTTGGCCACGAAGGTTTCTAAGGTGTTTGGGGTTTCTGAGCAGGTAAATCGCTTATTGGCCGGCAAATTCCAGGTTCCTTCGGAGCGCTTGTTTTTATTGCCTCCCATTGCGGAGTTAAGTAAGATGAAGGGTGCCAAGACGGGTTTGGTGAAGGAGCAATTAGGGATTCCTGCAGGGGCTAAGTTGGTTTTAGGCTGTGGAATGGCTGAGTGGCGAAAGGGAACGGATATTTTTATTCGAGTGGCTAGGCAGGTAATTCGGTATTTACCGGATGTGCATTTTGTCTGGTTGGGCGTCGGTGATAATGTCTTTTCGGCGGAATTGCAGGCGGAAAAAGAGGGTTGGGATGAGAGTGGTCGTTTGCATTTGGTTCCGAATAAAATGGATTCAAAACCTTATTTTGAGGCGATGGATGTGTTTTTCTTGTCTTCTAGAGAGGATCCATTTCCGCTCGTGATGTTAGAGGCGGCTTTTCAAGGAAAGCCGATTGTAGGATTTAAGGGAAGTGGAGGGGTGAATGATTTTTTGAAGGAATTCCCCGATTTGTTGGTTGGGTATTTAGAGGAAGAAGAGGCGAAAGAAAGTATAATAAATTGGTTGAAAAAAGATACCGAGGTGTTAAATACCTTGGGTGAAAAATTAAAAAATAGTGCCATGAATTATTCGTCTGAGCGTTTTATGACGCGGTGGAACGAAATGGACATATAAATGTTTGAGACATGAAAGTAACGATTGACAACATCACGGTAGAGGTTGAACCAGGCACCACGATTATGCAAGCCGCACGTCAGATCGGTCCGGAAATAGCTCCGCCGGCGATGTGTTATTATGAGCCTTTGAAGGGTTCGGGTGGTAAATGTCGGGCCTGTTTGGTGAAAGTGACGCAGGGATCTGAGAAGGATCCTCGGCCAATGCCCAAATTAGTTCCGGCCTGTATCACAGCGGTTCAAGAGGGCATGGTGGTGGAAAACACGGTGAATGAATCGGTGTTGGAAACGCGGAAAGGTATAGTGGAGTTTTTGTTGTTAAATCATCCGTTGGATTGTCCGGTGTGTGACCAAGCGGGCGAATGTCATTTGCAAGATTTTTCGTTTGAACATGGGGTTTCTACCACTCGTACGGCGGAGGAGCGAAATACGTTTGAGCCGACGGATTTGGGACCGAATATTCAGTTGCACATGAATCGCTGTGTATTATGCTACCGTTGTGTCTATACGGCGGATCAAATCACGGATGGTCGGGTACATGGAGTCATGTATCGCGGGGATCATGCGGAAATTAGTACGTACATCGAAAAGGCGATTGATAATGATTTTTCAGGGAATGTGATTGATGTGTGTCCGGTGGGTGCCTTGACGGATAAGACTTATCGATTCAAAAGCCGTGTATGGTTCTCAAAGCCTGTGGAGGCGCATTGTTCTTGCGAAAAATGTACAGGAAATGTGACCTTGTGGTATAAGGGTGATGAGGTAATTCGGGTGACGGGTCGTAAAAATGAGTGGGGTGAGGTAATGGAATTTATATGCAACACGTGTCGATTTGATCGCAAGAAAACGTCGGATTGGGTGATTGAGGGGCCTACGAAGGTAGCTCGCCATTCTGTAATTTCGGCGAATAAATATGGGGCTAATTTAATTAAGCCAGCCTTCCCGATTGCACAAGCGGCTCGGGATTATAAGTTGATCGATGATGACCGTGACCGTAGTTTTTTACATGAACCTGCGAAAATAGAAGCTAAAAAATAAGATGAATTTACTAACAGACATATTTCTTGCCAAAGCCGCCTTCATCGGTGTCGTATTTGCGATTACTTTGGGGATTGCGGCCTATTCCACCTATTTTGAACGGAAGATTGCTGCCTTCATGCAGGATCGAATTGGTCCGGACCGTGCGGGTCCTTTTGGCATTTTGCAGCCTTTGGCGGATGCAGTTAAAATGTTCATGAAAGAGGATTTTATTCCGGCGAATTCGAATAAGTGGTTATTTATCGCGGGACCTTGTTTGTCTATGTTGACGGCTTTAATGACTTCGGCAGTTGTACCTTTCGGGGATACGGTGACGGTGGGGGGTGTGACCTTTGATTTGCAGGGAATCGATGTGAATATTGGGATTTTATGGGTGTTCGGGATTGTTTCCTTGGGAGTTTATGGGATTTTGATTGGGGGTTGGGCGTCGAACAACAAGTATTCCTTGTTAGGTGCGATTCGTGCCGCTTCGCAAAATATTTCCTATGAATTAGCCATGGGATTAGCGATTATTGCGATTTTGTTGTTTACAGGAAGTTTGTCTACGAAGGCGATTGTGGAAGGCCAACAAAATGGGCATTGGAATATTTTTTATCAACCCCTTGGCTTTTTAATCTTCATCATCTGTGCATTTGCTGAATGTAATCGGACACCATTTGATTTACCTGAATGTGAGACAGAATTGATTGGTGGATACCATACCGAATACTCCTCGATGAAATTAGGATTCTATTTATTCGCCGAATACATCAATATGTTTATTTCCGGTGCGGTGATGGCGACCTTGTATTTTGGTGGTTATGATTATCCGGGTGTGGATTTTGTGACGGCGCAATTTGGAAGTACGGTAGCAGGATTTGTGGGGATGGGCGCTTTGATCGGGAAGGCATTGATTTTTGTATTTATCTTCATGTGGGTGCGGTGGACATTGCCTCGGTTCCGCTATGACCAATTGATGGGTTTAGGCTGGGCTGGTTTGATTCCTTTGTCGATGTACAATGTGGTGGTGACTGCATTTGGGATCCTCATTGAGAAGCCGTTTACGGTAGGAATAGCAGGTTTTGTGTTGTTGTTAGTGGGCTTAGTGGTATACGATCAATTATTTGTTAAGAAAAAAATAGCGTAAGGATATGCAATTAAGTAATCGAAAAAAGGTAATGGAACAGGGTGAAATGACCCTGGCGGAGCGTATGTACCTTCCGGCGATCGTCGGTGGCATGGCGACGACCTTAAAGCACTTTTTCTCCAAGCCGGTCACGATTCGGTATCCGGAGCAACAACGGTATTTGGGTCCTATTTTCCGTGGACATCATATTTTAAAGAAAGATTCTGAAGGTGCGGAACGTTGTACTGCTTGTGGTTTATGCGCGGTGGCTTGTCCAGCGGAGGCTATTTCCATGGTGGCAGAAGAGCGGAAACCGGGTGAAGAAAAATTATATCGGGAAGAGAAATATGCCAAAGTATATGAGATCAATATGCTTCGTTGTATTTTCTGTGGCTTATGCGAAGAGGCTTGCCCGAAAGAGGCGATTTTCTTGCGTCATGATCAAATGGTTCCGGTATTTAGTAGTCGAGACGAAGTGATTTACGGGAAGGATAAATTAGTTGAACAAATGGACCAACGCTACTTGCGGGATGGTTGGAAATAAATAAGTATATGGAAATTTCGTCGATTTGGTATTTTCTTTCTGGATTAACCTTGCTTAGCGCCTTGATGGTTGTCTTCGCTCGAAATCCGATTCACAGTGTCTTGTATTTGGTCTTTACATTTTTCTGTATTTCAGGGCATTATGTGTTATTAAACGCACAGTTTTTGATGGCGGTGAATATCATCGTGTATGCGGGGGCCATTATGGTGTTGTTTTTGTTTGTGATTATGATGTTGGATTTAAAACGAAACCAACCGGAATCCAAGAGTTCGTTGACCAAGTTAGCCGGTTCCATCGTAGCCGGATCTTTGTTAGTGATTATCATCGCCTTGGTACGTCAAAACAATTTGCCAGCACCGAGCGAGTCGACTTTCGTGGCTAAAACCGGTATGGTAGAGAATTTGGGCCAATTATTATACACCGAGTATTTATTGCCATTCGAATTAATATCGATTTTATTTTTCGTAGCGATGGTAGGTGCCGTGATGTTAGGTAAGCGCGAGGCAGGGGAACGAAATTTTTAATGTTATTTTAGCTCCATGGAGCCGAAAAAATAAAAGGGATTCTGTCAACAGAATCCCTTTTTGTTTTTGAATAGATCAATTTCAGCAGATAAATAGAATATGTTTGGAGTGATGTTTCTTAGGAACAACTTAATTCTTTTTCTTAGTACGCACTTTAAATGCTTTGTCAAATAGCCCGAACTTCATACCTATTTGGCCCGAAAATCCTTTCATTTCGCTGGTGATATTTTCGCCAAATGCCGCGCGGTAATTGACGCCAGCAAATAATTTACCATAGGTAAATACATTCATTTCTAGATTTATGCCGGGTTGTATTCCGAACGCCTTAGGTCCCCTGAAGTCGCCAAATAAACCATCTCGGTCATGGCCCATGCGTCCACCTTTACCGCCGGGTTGAGGGCCATAGGGTAAGGAAGTTGGCATAGCCGTTATGTACATCATATCAGGATTTTCTTGGCGAATGGTCCCGATCATCAATGGGAAGCTTACATGAATTAATGAATTGGCTTTAGGCGTATATTCGAGTGTAAGCCCAGAAAACCGTTGGCGCGGCTCAGGAACTGTGGTTGTATTTGGATCTTCGCGTCGAGGAGAACTACCCAAAAATCCAGCGCCGATGGCCCATTTGTTATTCACATGGAATGCAAAATTCATACCAGATTGTGTACCTAATTGACCAAATTGCACCATGGGGCTGGCTGATATTCCCCAGGATTTCAGGCCATTTCCTTTTTTAACTTGGAATAAAGTTTTGAGTTGGGACGATGAATCCGTTTTGGTTAATTTGGCTGTTTCTTGGGCATTGCTTGCGAAAAAAACAGTACTTAGGCTTAAAATGGTAAGTAGGCGGATTGAATAAAGGGTGTAACGCATGTCTCTAGGGTTTAATGAGGTCCGAAAGCTACAAAAACTTTTTCTTCTGCCCCTTTCTTTTCGATGCTTTGGAAGCGAAAGAGGATGAATTCCTGAATTTTGCAGATGATAGGCTGTGCGGGCCTGGAAGTCATGTTTGTTGTGTTAGTCGATAAAATGGGTGAATTGGTAGTTTGTGTTTTCTAAATGGTAGCTTATACCTAGTTTTGTGGACAATAAATGTAAGTATGTATCGTACGTGGAATTTTCCGAAGACCAAATTATCCTTTAAGATTCTATTTAATCTTATTCTTTGGGGTTTATATATTGGCCTACCTTTATTGAGCCCAGTGCATCACGAGCATGCTTTGGAACATCCCCATCCGCATCGAAATCCAGAGTTTACAGAGCATATTTGGTTAGAATTATCCACCGTTGTTCCTTTATTCTATTTAATTACCCAAGTATTGATTCCCTATGTATTTAAGAAAAAAGGTGTTTGGTATTTTTTTGGCTATTTATTTCTTTTGAATCTGCTTTTTTTAGGGATACAATTCATCATCAATAACACGGTATTAGCATTTGAGGGTCCGCTGGGTGAAGGATTAAATTTAAAAGGCTTTTTTCCGTTGATTATGATTTCGGGGATCGCCTCTACGTATGGACTTTTGTTGGAATTTATCGAACGAGAAAGTAAAACAGAGGATCTCAAGAATGAGCAGATGCGTGCTGAACTTTCCTTTTTGCGCTCCCAAATTAGCCCGCATTTTATCTTTAATATTTTAAATAGTATCGTATACTTGATTCGGACAAAGGCTGATAAAAAAGCGGAGGATGTGACGATTCGCTTGTCTTCATTGATGCGCTATATGTTGTATGATTCGGATCAAAGCATGGTTCCTCTAGACAGGGAAGTCGATTATGTGCAAAATTACATCGATCTTCAGCGCATGCGTTTTGAAGATGATGTTCAAATCGAATTTGAGGTTAAAGGGACCATGGATGGTTCGATGATTGAACCGATGCTGCTGATACCATTTGTCGAAAATGCCTTTAAACACGGGGTCGGTTTTGTGCGGGATCCTTACATAAAGGTCCAACTTATTTACCATCAAGGTAGTTTAGATTTCCAAGTAGAAAATAAAATGGGAAAATTAGTACAGGATCAAAAAGAGGAAAGTTCGGGGATCGGTTTAAAAAATGTGACTCGGCGATTGGAATTATTATATCCTGGTAAACATCAAATTAAGGTTAATCAAGACGATACTTTATTTAAAGTTCAATTACATATGGGTTTGCATCAGAAAAATTAAGGTTATGGAAAAGATGAATTGCATGGTGGTGGATGATGAGAAAATGGGCAGAAGCTTGTTGGAAGAAAATGTAGGCCAACTCCCCTTTTTAAACCTTGTCGCCTCATGTAAAAATGCCTTTGAGGCCATGGAGCAATTGCAAGCGCATTCGATTGATTTGATTTTTTTAGATATTCAAATGCCCGGGATGCTAGGAACCCAATTTCTTCAGACCCTAAAAAAGAAGCCTTTGGTCGTTTTTGTGACCGCTTATGACCATTATGCGGTGGAAAGTTACCAATTGGACGTCGTGGATTATTTGATGAAACCAGTAAGTCTGGAGCGCTTTTCTTTGGCGGCTAATAAGGCCTATCATTTATTCCAACAATCAAAAATCGAAAGTCCTATAGCGCCCACATTGCCTTCTTCCACTCCCGTTGTGGAAGTGTTGGAAGATTTCTTTTTCGTCAATGTCGAATATTCACTCGTACGAATTTCCATTCCTCAAATAACACATATTGAGGGCTTAAAAGATTATGTCAAAATTTATTTAGAAGGGGAAAAAAGACCCGTTTTGACTAAATTAACGATGAAATCGTTGGAGGCGAAGGTCCTTCCTCATTTATTTATGCGGGTGCACAAATCCTTTATTGTCAATATTCGGAAAATTGAATCCGTGAAACAGTTACGAATCAAAATAGGGACTTTTGATATTCCGGTGAGTGATTCACATGCGTCGGATTTGATGGAAAAGTTAAACTTGACTCGTCCTTAGCTAGGGTACCCAAATTTTGATGCCCAGTGAAAAATTTCGACCAGGTGAGGCATTGTAATAGCGCCCGGCGGCAGCATTTAAATCAGGCCCACTAGAGTACGTTTCATTCAATATATTTTCTGCAGCAAGCCATCCTTCGTAGCTTAGTTTTTTCAACTTTCGAGTGTAAGATATTTTGGAATTTAAAATACGACTCGCGGGTAGGATGTCTGTATTGGCATCATTTAAAAATACATAATCCATGAATAGGTATTGTGTATTCCAAGAAAGGCCGTTTGGATGTGAATAAATAGCCATCCAAGTCGTATTGAATGGACTCGTTCCCGTTAGGAAATTACCAGAAAAGGTTTTGCCTGAAGTGGTATAATCACTAAATCTAAAATTTTGCCAAGCGCTATTTTGGATTAGGCTTAGATTTTTATGTGGGTTCCAAGTAAGGCTGAGCTCGAGGCCTTGCTGGGTCGTATGCCCCACATTCGCAAAATAATCAGAGCCATCAGCTGCCCGGCGTACGACGATGGTTTCGCTAAGGTCGAATTGATAAGCGGTTAGGTCCCAGGTCAACATTCGGTTGGCCAAATTTCCTCGCCATGAAATTTCCTTATTCCATCCTTTTTCAGCCTTTAAATTTGTATTGATGATACCGGAGGAAGGCCGCATTTCGGCGATACTTGGAGGAGAATAGCCTTGCGAAATTTTGGCTGAAATGCTTTGTTGGGCATTTATTTTTCGAACGATGGCTAGGCGTGGAGAAAAAATTAATTCTTGGAAAATTTGTTGGGTGAAATAGCTGTTTAGACTTCCTGAAAGGGTGAAAAACCAATAGTTGGATGGACTATATTCCGATTGAAGGAAGAAGGTGCTTTGTTGGATTTGGGTATTTTGACTGAGTTGCAGCGTATCCCGAATCCCTTTTTTATTGCCGTAGGTTTGGCTGTCGAACTGCCCGATTTGATATTCATAACCGGCGTCTAGAAGGATGGGGCCTTTGTAATGGATCACACCCCGACTACTGAAATTAGGCTCATTTCGAATTTCATAGTTCCGGATGCTTGGGTTTTCGATGGCATTTACTTGGAAACTATTCATCCATTGATAGGCCCAGGCGTTGTTCAGTTGATTAGAAAGCTGGGTTCCGATTCCGAAACTTTTGATTTTAAAGGTGGCTTGTTGGTCCACCGCGCTCTTAAAAATACCGGCTGCTGGTCTGGCGGCTTTGGGATTTTCTTGGTATTGTTTGAGGGTTAGGCCTCCGGGTGTTTGGTAGGCTAGGTCGGCATAAAATGTGCTAAGGTCAAAGGATCCTGCACTTCGGAAACTTTGATGGAATTCGTAGGAAAGCCATTGTTTCTTAACGGCGGATTGGACGCGGTATCCTTCTTGTTGCCAAAATGAGCCATAAATCCGGTGGTTCTGATTGGGATTTCCGGCTTGATAGCTTAGATTGGTTTTGAGGCCACCGAGGGACATATAGCTTTGTTGGGCACTTACTCGATAAGAATCATCCCAAGTACTATTGAAAAGCAAAGCTCCCCCCGTACCAGCGCCATACATTCCGCCATTGGGTCCTTTGGTGACTACAATTTGATTAAAAAGTTCGGGCTCTAGGATGGAAAGGTAGGTATTATTTCCGGCATCGGTAAATGGGATTTGGTTCCAATATACTTTCACATTTCGTACGCCAAAGGGCGCGCGAAGGGAACTACCACGAATAGCTATCCGATAACTACCCGGGGAGCGCTCTTCCATTCGGATTCCCGATTGTGCATTTAGTGCATGAACGAGGCTGAGTCCGTTACCTGGGTGTAGGGTTTTACCTTCCAAGGACGTGTAGGCGTCAGGACTTGTGAGCTTGGTTCGCTTTTTTTCGAAAAGGTGTACTTGAACTTCGTTTAATTCGGTTGTTTTTAAACTGTCTTGGGCATACAAACCGAAAAAAGCATGAACTAGAACGATGGCTATTAGGTGAAATTTCTTAAAATTCATAGGTGATGGCCCCTGACAGGTTGTTGGCTTGGGAGGCTATAATGGATTTGGAATTTTTATTTTTGGCAGAACCTAAATTGAGGCGTTCATAGCTTAGGTGAAAACCGAATTTTTGATGTC
>CANHCG010000023.1 GCA_947459055.1 Cytophagaceae bacterium
CCTGCAGGTGGTTCAGAGGCGGTGCTAGATCCCATTGGAATGGAGGACGATGAATTCGTGGATGATGGTCCGGCTATTCATGAGGACAATGAGGACTTGGAGGTATTTAGGCCGATTGTTCCGCCATTAAAAGGCGAGGATGAGCTTATCGAAGAGGAAGAACCAGCGTTGGCGGAAATACCCTTAGTGGCTGTTGATGAAGTATTGCCTGCCGTAGAGGATTTAGATTTTACCTATAAGGTAGCGGTGGATGCGGATATTCCGGAGGAAGAGGAGGATACGACCTTAGCGGGTCAGGAAATTAAGGCGAATGATTTGGTGGAGCAGTTTGGCTTGTATGATCCGACGGCCGATTTGCCGAAATATCAATACCCAACCATCGATTTATTAAAGGAATACGATCAAAAAAATCAAACAACTCAGGTGACCATGGATGAGTTGAAAGAGAATAAAGAAAAGATTGTTGAGACCTTATTGAATTATGGAATCGGAATTCAGAAGATTGAAGCTACGATCGGACCTACGGTAACCTTATATGAAATTGTACCCAAGGCAGGTGTTCGGGTAAGTAAGATTACTTCCTTGGAGGATGATTTGTCACTTTCCTTAGCTGCGATGGGGGTTCGGATTATTGGCCAAATGCCCGGTAAAGGAACCATCGGAATTGAAGTAGCGAATAAAAATCGCGAAATGGTTCCGGTGCGTGCGGTGATCGGTTCTGAAAAATTCCAGAAATCAACGTATGATTTGCCAATTACCTTAGGTAAAACGATTTCGAATGAAATTTTTGTGGCTGATTTAGCTAAAATGCCCCATTTATTGATGGCGGGTGCAACGGGTCAAGGGAAGTCGGTGGGCTTAAATATGTTATTAACTTCGTTGATTTATAAGAAACATCCAGCCACTTTGAAATTTGTCTTAGTGGATCCGAAAAAGGTGGAATTGTCGCTCTTTAATAAATTAGAGCGTCATTTCTTGGCATGTTTGCCGGATTCGGCGGAGGCGATTATTACGGATACGAAAAAGGTGGTAGCAACGCTGAATTCCTTGTGTAAGGAAATGGATTTGCGATATGATAAGTTGAAGGATGCAGGCTGTCGTAACATTAAGGAATACAATCAGAAGTTCATTAATCGTCGTTTAAATCCCAATGAGCATGATTTTATGCCATATATTGTTTTGGTGATTGATGAGTTAGCGGATTTGATGTTGACAGCTGGCAAGGAGGTTGAGCATCCGATTGCGCGATTGGCACAATTAGCTCGTGCCATTGGAATTCACTTGGTGGTTGCGACCCAGCGACCTTCTGTGAACGTAATTACTGGTACAATCAAAGCGAATTTCCCAGCGCGTTTGTCCTTTAAGGTGATGTCGAAAATCGATTCAAGGACTATTTTGGATGCGGGTGGAGCGGACCAATTGGTCGGTATGGGCGATATGTTATTGTCCATGGGCTCGGAGGTAATTCGTTTGCAATGTGCCTTTGTGGATACGCCGGAGGTGGAGGAGATTTGTGAGTTTATTGGGAACCAACAAGGCTATGCCTCTGCCTATCTATTACCTGAAGCCGAATCAGAAGAAATGGGTGGCCAGGAACGAGGGGATTTTGATGCGAGTAGTCGGGATTCTTATTTTGATGAGGCGGCACGTTTGGTGGTCATGCATCAGCAGGGAAGTACGTCATTGATCCAACGGAAATTGAAATTAGGGTACAATCGTGCCGGTCGTCTAATTGATCAATTGGAGGCCGTCGGCATCGTAGGTTCTTTTGGTGGATCTAAGGCCCGAGAGGTATTAGTGAAATCAGAAACTGAATTAGAAGAAATTTTAAAAAATCTATAAACCATTATGAAAAAAGTTGTCTTGTTCTTTTTGTGTGTTTTAGGTGCTCAACAAGCCTTTTCACAGGCGAATAAAGCCATAGCGCTGATTGATGGCATGCAAAAGAAATACAAAAGCATGGGTGCCTTTTCGGCTAATTTTTCGTACCAAACCGATGGCGGCGGTGCGATGTCTGGTTCCATCACGGTTCGTGGTACTAAGTTTCGATTGAAAACAGCTGGTCAAGAGATTTTCAACAATGGCAAAGAGGTAGCGACCTATATCAAAGAAATCAATGAAGTGAATATGGCGGCCTTTGACCCGACAGAAGGGGATTTGAATCCTGCCAAGATTTATTCCTTTGATAAAAAAGCTTATAAAACGAGCGTGCTTTCAGAAGCGGGAGGCATATCGACGGTCGAGATGATTCCACTCGGAAAAACGGCGCAGATGCAAAAGATTAGCCTTAAAATCGGCTCAAAGGATTTCTCCATTAAAGAGTGGACAATTGTGAATAAGGCGGGGAAGAAACAGAATTTCAAGGTTACTCAATTAACACCCAAAGCGGGATTGGATGATAAATATTTCACCTTTGATAAAAAGCAATTTCCTGGGGTTGAGGTGAATGACTTACGGTAAGAAAATTAGCAATATTCGATTGAAATTTAAACGAAAAAACCCAAGCTTAGGCCTGGGTTTTTTTATGAATGAATTTTAGCAAAGATTAAGAAACCAAATTTGGACTTTCGATCAATTGGCGTAAAATCTCTAATCCATCTGTATTCGCTAAATCTGGATCAGCCGCGCGCTCTGGGTGTGGCATCATACCAAATACATTTCTGCCTTCATTGCATATCCCGGCGATGTTCAATAAACTTCCGTTCGGATTTGACTCTTCGGTTACTTGCCCGTCTGCATCGCAATAATAGAATAGGATTTGATCATTAGCCTTCAAGGAAGCTAATGTTTTTTCATCCGTAAAATAACGTCCTTCTGCGTGAGCGATAGGGACTTTATAGGCTTTTTGGGTATTTAATGAATGGGTCAACAAAGAATTATTCGTCGCTGCCTTTAAAAAGATATTTTTCGAAATAAATTTCTGGGTATTATTGCGCAATAACACACCGGGTAATAAATGTGCCTCCACTAACACTTGAAATCCATTGCAAATTCCCATCAAATAGCCGCCATTTTTGGCATGCTCAATCACATGATCCATGATCGGTGAGAAGCGAGCGATGGCGCCACTGCGTAAGTAATCGCCATAGGAAAAGCCACCTGGGATGATGATGAATTCACAATTCTGTAAATCAGTTTCTTTATGCCATAATTTCACGGCCTCATGGCCTAAACTTTGGATCACGCCGACGGTATCATCGTCGCAATTCGATCCTGGAAATACTACAACCCCAAATTTCATACGTGTTTGTTCAAATGTTGGCCCAAAAATACGGCTTTTTATTAAATTTTCTTGGCTTCGAAACGCTTTTCATTTCCTTATGATAAAAAAAAGCTGCACCCGAAGAATGCAGCTTTTGGAATAGATCAATGAATTCCTAGTAACGGTAATGCTCCGGCTTGAATGGTCCATTTTGTGATACCCCGATGTAATCCGCTTGTTCTTTTTCTAAGGTTTCTAATTTAGCCCCAATGTGCGCTAAGTGCAAGAATGCTACTTTCTCATCCAAATGCTTTGGAAGGATGTATACCTTGTTCTCGTAATTCGCGGAATTCGCCCAAAGCTCTAATTGAGCCAAGGTTTGGTTACAGAACGAGTTCGACATCACGAAAGATGGGTGACCCATCGCGCAACCTAAATTCACCAAACGACCTTCTGCTAAAACGATTACGTTTTTGCCATCGATCGTGTACATATCAACTTGTGGTTTGATTTGATCTTTGGTAGAACCGTAATTGCTGTTCAACCACTCCATATCAATCTCATTATCAAAGTGACCAATATTACATACAATTGCCTTATCTTTCATCGCTTTGAAGTGACGATCACGAATAATCTTCACGTTACCTGTTGCAGTTACAAAGATGTTAGCGCGAGTTGCTGCCTCGTCCATTGGAACTACTTCGTAGCCATCCATGGCTGCTTGTAAAGCACAAATTGGATCGATCTCCGTTACTAATACACGGCAACCAGCACCACGTAATGAATCAGCACTTCCTTTACCTACGTCACCGTAACCAGCTACTACCGCTACTTTACCGGCTAACATTAAGTCAGTTGCCCGACGAATCGCATCTACTAAAGATTCTTTGCAACCGTATTTGTTATCAAATTTAGACTTCGTTACCGAGTCATTCACGTTGATCGCTGGCAAGAATAACGTGCCATTCTTCATGCGCTCATATAAACGGTGAACACCCGTCGTTGTTTCTTCAGATAAGCCTTTGATGCCTGCGATTAATTCAGGATATTCATCAAAAACCATATTGGTCAAATCTCCGCCATCATCCAAAATCATGTTTAATGGTTGTTTTTCTTCCCCGAAAAACAAGGTTTGCTCGATACACCAGTTGAATTCTTCCTCGTTCATCCCTTTCCAAGCATAAACTGGAATACCCGCTGCTGCGATCGCTGCGGCTGCGTGATCTTGTGTAGAGAAAATGTTACAAGATGACCAAGTAACGTCTGCTCCTAAAGCAGTTAAGGTTTCGATTAAAACAGCTGTTTGAATCGTCATGTGAAGACAACCTGCGATGCGCGCACCTTTCAAAGGTTGAGCAGCGCCAAATTCAGTACGCAAGGCCATCAAACCTGGCATTTCCGCTTCAGCTAATTGAATTTCTTTACGACCCCAGTCGGCCAATGCAATATCTTTAACTTTAAATGGTACATAGGTACCCGATTGTGATGCCATTGTGTATTGTTTTTGAATTGATTTTCTTTCTAAAGTACAAAAATAATCAAATAATTTAGACGCGCAAAATTAGATTATTTAATGGTCAAAATCAGGAGAATTACCCTAGTGATTCAGGAAGGGCAAAACACTTTCTAATTTAATGCCTCTTGACCCCTTGATGAGCAGGTAGCTATTTTGAATCGGATGGTCTTGTAGCCAAGTGTGCAGGCCGAATTTATCTGGAAAAAATAAGGCTTTGGGCAGATGAACGAGGGCATGTTGCATGTGTTGGCCGACTAAAAGCACCTTCTCGAATGGATAGGAAGCAATTAATTGACCCAGCGAAGCATGTTCCTCCGCGGAGGCGTCTCCTAATTCAAACATATCACCTAGGATAATAATTTTAGGTGTATTCTCTGTTTCCGCAAAATGTGAAATGGCTGCGGACATGGAGGATGGATTTGCATTGTAGGCATCCATCAAAACTTGGTTTGATCCTATTTTGATGAATTGGGAACGATGATTATTCGGCACATAGGAACGAATTCCTTCCAAGCATTTTTCATCGCTGAGTCCAAAATACTTCCCTATGGCCAAAGCCATCTGGATATTTTCAAAATTATAAATTCCAGGGAGATGGGATTCCACGATGGTGCCATTGGCACAACGAAAGGAAATGATCGGCTTGGCTTCGATTAATACGGTGGGCAAAGCTTCATTTGCCACCAAATATTTGGTGATGCCCCGCTTAGAGGACATCTCATGAACGATATTGGGGTCTTTGGGAAGGAAAATAATGCCTTCCGTGGCTTTCATGAAATCGAATAATTCGCCCTTTCCTTTCACCACCCCTTCGATACCGCCAAAGCCTTCTAAATGGGCCTTTCCGATATTCGTAATCAGGCCATGGCTGGGTTGTGCGATGTTCACTAATTCCCGTATATCTCCTTGTTTATTGGCCCCCATTTCAATCACCGCAATTTCGTGCGTGGCTTGAATAGACAAAATGGACAAGGGGACTCCGATGTGATTATTTAAATTTCCGGAGGTGGCAAAGCAATGGAATTGTTGGGATAAGACCGAAAAAATTAATTCTTTGGTTGTCGTTTTTCCATTAGATCCTGTTAAACCGATCACAGGGATGTTCAACGTTTTCCGATATTCCGTGGCTAATTCTTGTAAGGCTAGGAGTGAATCGGGCACTAGATGTGTTTTTCCTTCGATTTGATAGGCGGGATCGTCGATGACGGCGAGGCAAGCACCGAGTTCGATGGCTTGTTGGGCCATCGCATTCGCATTAAAATTAGGCCCTTGGAGCGCGAAAAAAATGACCCCGGGACTTATTTTTCGGGTATCCGTGGATACGCCGGTCGAAGCTAAAAATTTCTCTAAAAGCACTGATTTCGTCACCTTCGTTTTAATTTTAATGCGCCTATGTGCATATTGCGTCCACAAATATCGAATGAAAAATTTATTATTCCTTTTATTGTTCTTTTTTAGCTCCAATATTTTGGCGCAAAGCTTACAATTTACGAGGAATACAAGCCTATCTGTGAAGGATTCCAATGGGGAAATGGCTAATCCTTGGGCGGGAGGTATCAATTCAGCTCAATTTTCCAATGTCGATCTAAATAGCGATGGACGGGACGATTTATTCACTTTTGATCGAACGAATCAGCTTATTTCAGTTTTTCTTCAAAAAACAAATGGGGCCTTTTTCTATGCCCCTGAATACATCAAATATTTTCCAAACTTAGAAAATTGGGCCTTATTTTCCGATTATGATGGGGATGGGCTGAAGGATCTATTTAGTTCGGCACCTGCGGGGATCAGGGTATTTAAAAATACGAGTAAAGGCGGGGTGTTGTCTTTTGTTGAGGTGGCGAATCCATTGTTTAGTGAAGGTTTTTCGGGGAAGATAAATCTATATGTGGCCTCGTCGGATATTCCGGCCATCGGGGATGTGGATGGCGATGGGGATGTGGATATTTTGGCTTTTGAGCCAGGTGGTCATTACATCGAATGGCATCAAAATATGTCGAGGGAAACGGGGAAGGCTTTGGGTTTATTATTTAAAAAGTCGGAGCAAAACTGGGGAGGATTCTTACATAATGATTGTCGCGATATTCTTTTCTCGCAGGCTAAGACTCCTGGATTGGCTTCAGATGCGGTAGATGTGGCCTCTAAAACGTTGCATGTGGGGAATAGTTTGGCCTTATTGGATTATGAAAAAGATGGTTTGTCGGACGTTTTATTTGGCCATGTGAGTTGTTCGAATTTGGTTTTTTTGCCAAATTCTGGGACTTTAGCCCAAGCGAAATTTGGACTTGCGAATTACGATTTCCCGAGCAAAGATCCGGTAAAAGTGGCTTCATTTGCAGCAGCTTATCCGATCGACGTGGATGGGGATGGGAAGGTAGAAATTGTTGTCTCAACGAACACCTATGACAATGGGGGGTATTTGCAAGATTTCCAACGTTCGGCTACGCTGTATAGCTTTCAAAACGGGACATGGCTACGAAAGACAGATGCCTTTTTACAAGCTGGGATGATCGATGTGGGGGAAGGTGCTTCACCGGTTTGGTGGGATGCGGATGGGGATGGAGACTATGATTTATTGATCGGAAATCAAGGTATCCGCGGTAATCAAGGCGTACGAGCTAGTATTTATTTTTATGAAAATGTAGGTTCAGCAACGCAGCCGGCACTTATTTTTCGGACGAATGATTTTAAGCAATTTTCGACACAGGTGCAGGCTACTCAGGTGCAATTGCAAATAGCCACGTTGCCAGGTAAAAACCAGCCTTCTTTGTTAGTAAATTTTCAAAGTTTTGTGGGGCCTGGCCTTTGGTCCTTTAACGTAAATGCTTCTTCTTTTTCTAAAATAGAGCTGCCCGTGATGTTGGCCGGAGAAAGACCCTTTTTGGTCGATTGGGATCAAGACGGGCTTTTGGATGTGTTGATCTTAGATAAAATGGGGAAGGTTCGCGCCTATGGTTTTGGTAATTTAACCTTGCAATCGTCGGATTGGGCGAGTTTATCGGCCTTGTCCACTTGGACCATTCAGTCAATCGCTCTAGGTGATTTGAATGCGGATGGGCATTGGGAGGTGGTGGCATTGGATCGCGATGGCTTGGTTCATGTAGGTTTTTTAGACGCTAAAAAGCAGAAAATTACCTGGGAGGACAGCATTGGGAATTCGATGAATCGGGTAGGGTTGAAGGGTTCAGTGACTATTTCGGATGTAAATCAAGATGGTCGGCCGGATCTGATGCTTGGTTTGGCCACAGGTGGGGTCCATGTATATGAAAATCGGACGATATCGCCTACAACTCAGCAATTGGAATCCCAGCTCTTGCAGGTATTTCCGAATCCGGCGCAAGAAGAAGTTTGTTTGCTCGCCAATGAACCGGGAACCTATGCCATTCGAAATCTTCTCGGGCAAATCCTTATTTCAGGGCCATTAACGCGTGCTGAAGTGACAAAAATTGCCATCAAACGCTTCGCGAAGGGCATTTATTTCATTGATTATCAAAGTCTTTTGGGGAAAAGAACTCAGATTAAATGGGTGGTGGATTAAAAGAATTTAGGCGCACCTAAGATGATTTGTCGGAGGCTGACGATAATAATCACGATCCCAACTAAGATCATCATGGCTTTCACTGGTAGTTTATTGGCCAATTTCGCGGCAATGGGTGCCGCCACGACGCCCCCTAAAATCAATCCAGCGATGACTTGCCAATAACCCAATCCGATGACCATAAAAAAGGTGACGGAAGAAGCGAGGGAGACGAAAAATTCGGTAAGGTTCACACTCCCGATGGTATATTTGGGATGTCGGCCCGAGGCGATAAGCGTCGAAGAAACAATCGGTCCCCAACCGCCTCCGCCAATTGAATCCAAATAGCCACCAAACAAAGCTAGCCAGCCCACACGCTTCAAAGCCTTCTTTTCTTGGCGTTTGCGCAAAGCCTTTCGAATAATAATGGCTCCTAAGAATAAGGTATATACAGAAACGATAGGTTTAATATAGCCCGCATACTGCTCCAAATTCGATAATAAATAGGCCCCTAAAATCGCGCCGATAACGCCTGGAATGACGAGGGTTTTAAATAATTTGGAATTTACATTCCCGAATTTTAAATGCATGTAGCCAGATACCCCCGAGGTAAACACTTCAGACGCGTGTACCGAGGCCGAAGCCGCTGCCGGTGAAATTCCTACGGATAATAAAAAGGTCGTTGCCGTCACTCCATAGGCCATCCCGAGGGCCCCATCGATCATTTGGGCGATAAATCCACCTAACACGTAATATAAGATTTCGGAATTGACCGAATTAAAAATCGCAATCACATTTTCAGCCGTCAAATAACTGAATAATAAATGTCCCACAATCATTAACGCCAAGGCATTGCTGATGTGAATAATCACCTCTGTGATGCTGCGATCCCTTTTCCAAATGGTCTGAACAGCCTTTGAAAGACTGGGGAACCTACTTTTGGGATCAGAAAATTCAGAATTCGTGGACATAGGGTATAAAATTCCCTACAAAACTAATAGACTTTACTTAATCTACCAACAAAGTAGAGTAAATATTTTTTCATAAAAAAGCTCTAATTTGCATCTCGTTTTGAAAAAAGATAAAAATTTATGCGTTCAGAGTATCAGTTTAGCGAGATAGAAAAGCAATGGCAGGCCTTTTGGGCGGAGCATCAAACCTTTCAGGCCCAGGTGAATCCAAATAAACCCAAATATTATGTGTTGGACATGTTTCCTTATCCTTCGGGGGCGGGATTACATGTAGGCCATCCGCTGGGTTATATTGCATCTGATATTATGGCGCGCTATAAGCGTTTGCAAGGACATGAGGTTTTACACCCGATGGGGTTTGATTCGTTTGGTTTGCCAGCGGAACAATATGCGATTCAAACGGGTCAGCATCCGGCTATTACGACGGAGGAGAATATTGCGCGGTATATCCAACAATTAAAAAACATGGGTTTCTCGTTCGATTGGTCACGTGAAGTGCGAACATCGGATGCTTCCTATTATCATTGGACCCAGTGGATTTTTATGCAATTGTTTAATTCGTGGTACAACCAAGAAACAGATCGTGCAGAATCCATCGAAAGTTTAACAGGTATTTTGTCCCAAAAAGGCTCTATCGGATTGAAGGCTGTTTGTGATGAGGAGCTTGTTAGGATTTCAGCGGAGAGTTGGCATGCGATGAATGCAGAGGATCAATATGCCTATTTATTGAATTTCCGCTTGGCTTATTTGGATGATTCGGTGGTGAATTGGTGCCCGGGTTTAGGGACTGTGTTGGCCAATGATGAGGTGAAAGATGGCTTATCCGAGCGAGGTGGATTTCCGGTCGAGCAGAAAAAAATGCGCCAATGGTCCATGAGGATTACGGCCTATGCAGACCGTTTATTGCGTGGATTGGAAGAAGTGGATTGGTCGGATTCTTTGAAAGAACAACAACGAAATTGGATCGGTAAGTCGGTCGGTGCTGAAGTTGAATTCGAAATCGAAAACGTTTCGGATAAAAAAATAAAAGTGTTTACGACACGTGTGGATACGATTTATGGCGTATCCTTTATGGTCTTAGCGCCGGAGCACGAATGGGTAGAATCTTTGACAACCCCAGACCAAAAGGAAGCCGTGGAGGCCTATGTCACCTGGGCGAAGTCTCGTTCTGAGCTCGATCGGATGTCAGAAGTAAAACAAGTGTCCGGTGTTTTCACTGGAACTTATGTGTTAAATCCGCTCAATCAAGCCCGAGTGCCTTTGTTTTTGGCTGATTATGTCTTGGCGGGTTATGGTACCGGCGCGGTGATGGGTGTGCCTTCAGGCGATCAGCGCGACTGGAATTTTGCGAAACATTTTGATTTGCCGATAATCCCGATTTTGGACGCGCAGAAAGACATGGACAAACAAGCCGATGCGACCAAGGAAGGAAAATACATTAATTCAGGCATGATTGACGGAATGGGCTACAAGCAAGCGACCCAGACCTTGATTGATTGGATGGAAAGCGAGGAAATCGGCAAAGGAAAAATTCAGTATCGGATGCGAAATGCGGTGTTTTCTCGCCAAAGGTATTGGGGCGAACCCGTTCCCGTTTATTTCAAACCGAATGCGAAAGGGGATTTATTGCCTTATTTGATTCAAGAAAGTGAATTGCCATTGGAGCTACCAAAAATCGATAAATATTTACCTACGGAAACCGGCGAACCGCCATTGGGTCGGGCAAG
Source organism: Cytophagaceae bacterium (assembly GCA_947459055.1). Lineage (GTDB taxonomy): Bacteria > Bacteroidota > Bacteroidia > Cytophagales > Spirosomataceae > Aquirufa. The sequence continues at coordinate 10,934 of CANHCG010000023.1, forward strand.
TGCCGATTGGAAATATCAAGGATTATATGATTACGAATGGTCGACAATGCCAGGTTGGGCCGGCTCATCTTGGTATTGGTATCGCTATATGGATGCGCAAAATAAGTCGGAATTTGCATCCAAAGAGGCCATTGATTATTGGCAAGCGGTGGATTTATACATTGGAGGTTCGGAACATGCGACTGGGCATTTGTTGTATAGTCGTTTTTGGAATAAATTCTTAAAGGATTTAGGTTATGTGAAGGAGGAGGAATTTGCAAAGAAGTTGATTAACCAAGGAATGATTCAAGGGCGGTCGAATTTCGTTTATCGCTTAAAAAATTCAGAGAAGGTAACTTTTGTGTCTCATGGCTTAAAAAATCAATATGACGTGGTGGCGTTGCATGTGGATGTGAACATTGTTGAAAATGATGTGTTGGATATTGAGGCCTTTAAAAACTCAAGGAAAGATGTACCGACGGATGCGGAGTTTATTTTGGAACAAGGGAAATACCTATGTGGATGGGAGGTTGAGAAAATGTCGAAATCGAAATTCAACGTCGTTAATCCCGATGATTTAATTGCTAAATATGGCGCCG
>CANHCG010000024.1 GCA_947459055.1 Cytophagaceae bacterium
AATGCAGCCTTAACCGAAGAAAACATCAAAGCCAATATTTATAAAATTTACTACCAGCTTTCTGCTAGTAAAACACAATTAAATATTTTAGACGCCAATATCGAACGTTTAGAAAAATTAGCAAAAAAACAAAAATACTATGTGATTTGGGCGGGCCATCAAACAGGGATTTTTGATTCTTGGGCCGAAACCGAAAAAAACATCAAAGGTTTTCCGCAAGCACAATTCAAATCTTTTGACACCAAAGAAGAGGCCTACCATGCCTCCAAAAAGAATTATTGGGCCAGTATAACACCTAAAAAAACAAGTACAAGTGCCAAAAAATCAGGCCAAGCCTTTATCGTTTCTTCCATTTCTGTAGACGCGGCCTGTGCCGGCAACCCCGGAATTCTCGAATACCAAGGCGTCAATACAGAAACCAAAGAAGTTCTTTTTGCCCGTGGCCCTTTTCCCGTGGGCACGGTTAATTTGGGTGAGTTTTTGGCCATCGTACATGGACTCGCCTTTTTGAAAAAAAACAATTCCCCTATTCCACTCTATTCAGATTCAAGAACGGCGATAGCCTGGGTCCGAAATAAGGCCATCAAAACAAACCTTGAACGAAATGCGCAAACGGAAATCCTGTTCGATTTAGTGGATAAAGCCATCGAATGGCTAAAAAATAATAGCTATACGACCCAAATATTAAAATGGGAAACCGAAGACTGGGGTGAAAATCCTGCCGATTATGGCCGCAAGTAGATCGATTTTTCGCTTTAAACAATTCCAACTCGCACATGGAAACCCAGGTTTAAAAATCAGTACAGAAGCCTGTTTGTTCGGAGCATGGGCTTCCCAATGGGCACAAGGACGCATGTTAGATATCGGCACAGGTTCGGGATTATTAGCCTGCATGCTGGCCCAAAAACATCCTGAATCCCTCATCGATGCTCTCGAAATTCTACCAGAAGTGGCTATGCTCGCCACTGACAATGTACTTAAAAGCCCTTTCAAGGAGCAAATTTCCGTGCATACCGGTGACTTACAGCATTTTTCCTCGGAGGACCCCTATGATTTCATTGCCTGCAATCCCCCCTTTTTTCACCAGCATTTAGCCGCAGACAAAAAAGATTTACAGGTCGCCATTCATGATGATTTATTAACGGCACAGGATTTGGCGATTGGCATTCACCGACTTTTAGGACAGCAAGGCCAATTTGCCGTCATCTATCCCCCATTCGCCATGGAAAAATTCATAGTTGCCTGCAGTGAATTAGGGCTCCAAATAAATCATAAAGCCTACGTTTTTCCTCGAGAAACATCAGCGGTATTGCGGGTCATGGCCATAGGAAGTCGGGATAATAGCGCACAAAGCCATGAAAATTTAGTAATCAAACAAGCCGATGAATCCTACACAGAAACATTCAAAAAACTTTTATCGGATTACTATTTGCAATTTCCTCTACATTAATCACATGTTTTTGTATTTTTGCCTGATTGACGCATGTTTATGACTCAAATTTCCATTATTGTTCCGCTTTTCAACGAGGCCGAGTCGCTTCCCGAGCTTTGCGCTTGGATCGACCAAGTGATGCAAAAACATGCCTTTTCGTATGAAATGATTTTCATCAACGATGGAAGTACCGACGATTCTTGGACAGTCCTTCAAGACTTATCAAAAAAATACCCAAGTCTACAAGGCATCAGCTTTGCTCGAAATTATGGCAAATCCGCTGCATTACACGAAGGTTTTGCCAAAGCAAACGGGGATGTAGTCATCACCATGGACGCTGATTTACAGGATTCACCTGACGAAATTCCTGAATTATACCGGATGATTACGGTGGAAAATTACGATTTGGTTTCCGGTTGGAAACAAAAACGTTTTGACCCATTGTCAAAAACGATCCCAACAAAATTATACAACGCCGCCACCCGAAAATTATCCGGCGTCTATTTACACGACTTCAATTGCGGCTTAAAGGCTTACAAAAAAGAAGTTGTAAAAACCTTACGCCTCTATGGCGAAATGCATCGTTACATTCCAGTGCAAGCAAAATGGAATGGCTTCACAAAAATTGGCGAAAAAGTGGTCCAACATCAATCCCGCAAATACGGCGTCACTAAATTCGGTTTAGAGCGTTTCCTCTATGGATTCCTCGATTTACTTTCGATTTCCTTTGTGCAAGCCTTCGGAAAACGACCGATGCACTTGTTTGGTAGTTTAGGTATATTATCATTTTTCTCGGGTTCAGTGATTACTTGTTGGCTCATCGGCGAAAAATTATACCAAATAGCCAACAACCTGAAATATCGAAATGTCACGGACAATCCTTTATTTTTTCTGGCTTTAGTGGCAATTATTTTAGGGGTTCAACTCTTTTTGGCAGGTTTTATCGGCGAATTATTAGTCACAAATTCAGATAAAACAACCGATTATAAAATCAAGCATACGATTGACTAAAGATGGGTACAAAAGATCTTAGTTGGCTCAGTCGCTCCGAACTCCTTATCGGCCCTCAGGGCATCCAAGCGCTTCAAACAGCCCATGTATTAATCGTAGGTTTAGGTGGAGTGGGATCATTTGCCGCTGAATTCATTGCCCGGGCAGGTGTCGGCACTATGACGATTGTCGATGGCGATGTGGTCGATCCGAGTAATCGGAATCGGCAATTACCTGCACTAGCGACCAATCATGGCGTGGCCAAAGTGAAAATCATGGCTGAACGATTATTAGCCATTAACCCCGAATTAATCCTTCATACACACGAATCATTTTTAAGCCCAGAGGCGGCTAAGGCCATTTTGGAAGAAAATAATTTCGATTATGTGATGGATTGCATCGATTCGGTGACCCCTAAATTAACCCTTCTGAAAACTGCTTATGACCTAAAACTCAAGATCGTGAGTTCGATGGGCGCGGGCGGAAAATTTGATCCGACACAAATCCGAACGACGGAATTATTTGATACCCGAGAATGCTATTTGGCCGCTTTGGTCCGTAAACGAATTCGGAAAATGGGTGTAGGAAAAGGCATAAAAGCCGTATTTTCCCTCGAAAAAGTTCGCGACGAATCGCTAATTTTAACGGATGGGTCGAATTTCAAGAAGTCAGCCTACGGAACTATTTCCTATTTGCCCGCAGCATTTGGAGGAGCCTGTGCCTCAGTAGTCATTCGGGATTTATTAGATGAACCCATTCCGATGGAAAAAAGGCCAAAATCCTTCATTCGAGCCGAACGAAAACAAAGTAAAAAATGATCCAAATAGGTGTAATCAATGTATCAGACCGCGCGAGTCAAGGAATCTACGAAGACATTCCGGGCAAGGCCGTGGTGGAATTGCTACATGAATATTTGATCAGCGAGTTCGAAGTGGTCTATCGGGTGATTCCGGATGAGCAGGATCAATTGGCCCAAGCCATGATTCAAATGGCGGACAGTGATGGGGTTTGTTTGATTATTACCACTGGAGGCACGGGCCCAGCCTTACGAGATGTGACGCCAGAAGCCACAGAAGCGGTATGTCAAAAAATGTTGCCCGGATTTGGGGAATTGATGCGTCAAGTAAGTCTACAATATGTACCAACTGCGATTTTAAGTCGGCAAACTGCCGGTGTTCGGGGTAAAACACTAATCGTCAATTTACCAGGAAAACCAAAAGCGATCCGACAATGCCTGGAAGCAGTCTTTCCAGCCATCCCCTATTGCATCGATTTAATCGAGGGTCCCTTTTTGGTCTGCAACGAAGAAAATATGAAAGCCTTCAGACCTAAGGCATCTTAATTATTAACTTTCGTAGCTGACTAATAAATCATAGAGATGCTTGGTCACAGGCCCACGGGTACCTTGGTGAATCGCTTGTTGGTCAATCGAAAAAATAGGCAACACCCGTTTGGTACTTCCAGTGGTAAACACTTCGTCGGCCGACAAAAAATCGGCTAAAGAACAGTCATCAACCCGAATTTCATAATGTTTTTCCGCCAGGGCTAGCACATGTTTACGGGTAATGCCTTCCAAAATAAAATGAGCTGGCGTGTGAATCACCTGATTTTTAACAAAAAATAAATTACTCCTTGAGGCTTCCGAAACCCCGTGAGCTTTGGTGTAGAACAAAACATCATCTCCGCCCTGTGCTTTCACCTCAGCCCAATTCCGAATGGCAAATGCATAATTCAATGACTTAATATCCGCCATTTCACGCTGAAAATCAAAGCTTTTCAAATGCATGCCGCGATTTGGATCTGCAAAAGAAAACACGCTGGGCATGATGTACAAATTCGCATTTGCCGAAGGATTAAATCCATCCATACTCAGCCCGCCCGTCAAAATCATTTTAACGCCAAGGCAAGCATCTTGGGCGGTGGCGGCTAAATCCAAGATCAATTGGGATAAAACCTCTTTGGTATAGGTATGTTGAATCCCCATTTTCGCGGCAGAAGACAAAAAGCGATCGAGGTGATCGGATAAAAAAATCGGCCGACCGTCCATAATTCGAAAAAAATCAAAGATTCCATAGCCCCGCAAAAAACCAAGGTCTTTCATGGGAACAAAGGCCTTTTCCGCAGGAACCCAAGCATCGTTAATAAATATTGGATAATCCATGTTGTTTCAATTTAGCTCCTAAGGCAATCACTTCCATCGCTTCCTTCACATCATGTACACGTAAAATTGAAGCCCCTTGTGCGATGGCAATCGCATGCAAGGCCGTGGTTCCATTCAACGCCTGGTCCGCCGAGATTTCCAAATATTTCCAAATCATCGTTTTCCGAGATAAACCTACCAAAACTGGCGCTCCTAAGCGAGTAAATGAATTCAACGAAGCAAGCAAGGCATAATTATGATCCAAGGATTTCGAAAAACCAAAACCTGGATCAATTAATAAATCCCGATGACCACGCGACCTGAAATAATCCACTTTGCCCTGTAAATCCAACCAAACATCCTGTACCACATCCGCATAATCCGGTACCTGATGAACCTCAGAAAAACGACCAACAGAATGGGATAACACATAGGGCACTTGATGTTCTATCACCCAATCAAACACCCCTTCATCCATATTCCCCCCTCCTATGTCATTCCAAAGACCTGCCCCGGCGGCAAAAGCTGCTTGGGCCACGGCTAATCGGTAGGTATCCACCGAAACGATGATGTCTGGAAACTCTGAAATAATTCGTTCGATAAAAGGAAGAACCCGGTCCATTTCTTCCTGCGGACTCACAGAAGCAGCCCCAGGCCGTGTGGAATGACCACCCAAATCTAGCATTTTCGCACCTTCTTGCACCATTCGGGCAGCTAACGCGAGCGTTTCATCCATCTGGCTAACCCGACTCCCCACATAAAATGAATCCGGTGTGGCATTTAAAATTCCCATCACTAGAGGAGCTCGTAAATCCAATAGACCTTGATTTATTTTTAATGTTTGAAAACTTGGAAAAAGCTCGTCCAAATCGCTGAATTTTAGGATAATTTAAATATTTTTGTAGGCTAAAAAAACGTGAGTATAGACATCTAATCCAAGACATATGAATCGGGACTCTGCGCCTTCCCAAACCGAAATCGAATATCGACAAGTAATTTCATTCTGCAAAGCCTTGTTTGATAAAAAAAACAAAGATTACGGTACCTCTTGGCGAATTTTGAGATTACCCAGTCTAACGGATCAGATATTCATTAAAGCCCAACGCATCCGAAGTATTCAAGAAAAAGGAGCTCAAAAAATTCTTGACGGCATCGAAGGAGAATTCATCGGGATTATCAATTATTGCATCATCGCCTTAATTCAAAAGTCGCTTGAAAAATCAGATCAAATGGAATTTTCGGCGGAGGAATTAAGTAATTTTTATGATTTGCAAGTGGAAACAACGCTCGAACTGCTGCGCAATAAAAACCATGATTACGGTGAAGCCTGGCGTGACATGCGCGTGAGTTCGATGACGGATCTTATTCTCATGAAAATCTTCCGTACCAAACAAATCGAAAACAATGAAGGTGTCACCTTGGTTTCTGAAGGAGTGGAAGCGAATTACCAGGATATGTTGAATTACGCCGTATTTTGCCTCATCAAATTGAAAGAAGAACAAAGCCAACAACAACAGCAATAGACCATGAAGCTTTACGCCAAAATTGCCGTATTTTTATTGGTCAGTATTTTCCTGTTTTCAGGCCTAATTAAGTTGAATGACCCGATTGGGACCCAACTAAAACTTGAAGAATATTTCGATGTCTTTGCCACCGACTTCGCCTTCATGGCCGGGTTTTGGAAATTTTGGATTCCCTACGCCCTAGGTATCTCCATATTCTTAAGTAGTTTAGAAATCATTTTAGCCGTCGCGCTTTGGTTTAACTATCGGACGAAACAAACGCTCTGGTTTTTAGTCGGGCTACTCATTTTCTTCGGCTTTTTAACCTTTTATTCAGCGTATTTCAACAAGGTAACTGATTGTGGTTGTTTCGGTGAAACTATCAAATTAACCCCTTGGACATCTTTTGGTAAGGATGTATTTTTATTGCTTTTGACACTTAGTCTCTTTTTTTCTTCCAAAGCTAAAGCTAGCGAACCCACGCTCAAGATCGTACTTGTAAGTGCTGCACTAAGCGTAGGATTAGGTATTTTTACCTATTTAAGCCTACCGATTCACGACGGACTTCCTTATGCCGTAGGAGCACACATTCCGGGAAATATGAAAGAGCGCGAAGCCCTGAAATTCTCCTATGTATACAAAATCAAAGGCGTCGAACAGGAACTCACTGAAATGCCTACGGACACCCAGGCGGTTTTTGTATCCATGAAGGCTATCAATGAAAAGGAGGCTCGGCCACTTATTACAGATTATAGACTTTGGATTGATAACGATACAACGGATTATACCCTCGAAAGTTTCAAGGGAGATAAAGTCATGATCATCATTCCCAATATTCATCACAGTCACCTAGATGCATTACCGGAAATCAATGAAATCGCGAAAGAACTTGCGAAAAAAAATATCACAGTATGGCTTGTATCTTCCTCTACGGATGAGGAGGTAAATGAATTAAGGCATCGGTATCAATTAGCTTTTCCCGCTCTTTCGGCTGATACCAAAGTTTTAAAAACCATCGTCAGATCTAGTCCTGGAATTTGGGCGCTTCATGGCGGCACCGTTAAGGGTAAATGGTCTGCCTATCAATTACCATCCGCCACGGAAATCGAACAACGTTTAACAAAAGTGCAAGAATGAAAAATATTTATTTGATTGGCATGCCCTCGTCGGGAAAAAGTACATTAGGAAAAGAATTAGCCAGAAATTTGGGCTATAGCTTCACCGACATGGATAAATTGATTGAAACACGCGAACAAAAAACTATTTCAGAAATTTTCTCCAATCAAGGTGAAGCCCATTTTCGGGAACTTGAGAAAAAAACATTACATGGATTTCAGCCGGATCAATCCATGGTCATCGCAACGGGTGGTGGGGTTCCTTGTTTCCATGACAACATGCAATTCATCAAAAACAATGGCTTGAGTGTTTTCCTAAACGTAGAATTAGATGATTTGGCCAAACGACTATACAAAGCCCAAGGAAATAATCGTCCCCTATTAGACAAAAGCCAATCGGAAGAAGCGGTCATTGCCTCCATCAAAAAAACCTATGAAGAACGCCTTCCTTTTTACAAGCAAGCGGATATCCAAGTAGATGGGGAAATCAATGTGAGTCAATTATTATGGCTCATTGACCAATACATGCCGGTTTAAAAATACACCCCTGCACTCACTAAAAATTGCGATTGGGTCAAGGTTAAAGTGGCCGAAGAATAATCCGCTGTATTTTTTAAGGTATAGGGTGTGAAGGCATCTTTACCTGTTCGTTGGTACCCCGTCAAATCCACATAAAACTGATTCGACCGATACCCGATTCCCCCAGAAAACTGAAGCATGGTTCGGTCAATCGAATCAAACGTAGCGGAATAGCTGTTTCCAAAACTTGCCACACCACCCCGCAAACTAAACGAAGGAGTCAATCGAATTTCTGTTCCGGCTTTGATATTGATTCCAGCTTGGAAATTCTTTTGGGTTTGGCTATTGTATTTATTTTGAAAATTCAAATCATCCGTGGCTGATAATTCTGCCGAGGCCACCTTCATACCCGGATAATTCACATATTCCATATCTAAACTAATCAAGGCCTTTTTTCCAAGCAAATAGGCAGCCCCCCCAGATAGTCTTAAAGGTGTACTTAATTGATACGAAAATTCATTGGGCGTTAATTTTACAGGACCCACTTTGGTGATTATGATTGGGGCGCCTTGCGCATTAAACGATGGAATCCCAAAAACGCGTGGAGTTAGAACGCCGTCCATTCGCTCATTCATTTGATCAAAATAGGTCGGCGTTTGTAAAGAAATAGCTACCCGCAAGGAACTACTCATTTTGTAAATCATCCCGAGTGTAGCTGAAATGCCAGAGCCTGAGGTCGTCAACTGCTCTTGGTATTTCAAACCACCCACGATATTCGCCCCCTTAAATTGCTCTTCCCAATAACTCGTAGAAGTCACGTTCAATTTAGAAAAATGAACACCAATCCCGACGTACAATTTACTTTTATAGGCCGCCCCATAACTAATGTCCCATTGGCTTATAGCACCCGTATTTTCCATACTTCCGCTTTGTTCGACCGGTAAATTAGCTTCATACCGCTCAAAAGGAGCCCCTTGAGTTTTACTATTGGGATTAATTAAATAGGCCTGATAGGCCACAGCCTCGGGACTATCGGCCGAATTTCCAAAGGAATCATATTCGTCATCTAAACTTTGTCCAGTGGCGCCTTTGGAATTTGCTTTTTCGATAAAGCGATCTAAGATCGAACTTCGATTATTGGTTCCTGAAATGGAAATGGGTTGTGAAATAAGCACTTGGCGCGAATAACCCACACCAAAACTCCCCCGCCAATTCGACGTACTTAATTCCGAGGCACCGCCTAAAACAAGCCCAAAGGTTGGAATTTGCATAAAGGAATTAGATGCGGAATTAATGGCTCCGAGGTAGGACGACTGCGTTTGTAAATTCACGTAGCCGAGACCTAAGGCAACTTCTGAGCGATTGTAAAATCCTAAACCTGCTGGATTGCCGGCAATGGAACTGATATCAGCACCCAAAGCACTATGGACTCCGCCCATCGCTTGCATCCGAGCAGAGGAGGTCGAATAGCCCGTAGAAAAACTCTTCGCTAAGTTCGAATAGGAGTAAATTTGACCAAAACCCGCCGATAGGCTACCTAGGCATATCCATGCGGACAAGACGAGTCGCTTCATGAATTACCGAGGTCCACGTGTTGCTCCACCGCCTCCACCACTTGAACTACCCCCATAGGATCCACCGGAAGAATTTCCAGAATTATAAGAGGGTTGGGTATAGGATTCATTCCGCGGTTGGGGTACACTTTGATATTCATAATTTGAATTTCTCCTCGAAGGAGCCGCCGCTGGGGCGGAATACGATGGGGCATTATTCGAATTCAACCTTGGTTGGTTCGTTCCATCCACATTGTACGAATTGCTATTTCCGCGGGGCGTATTATTGTAATTTTCTCCACCAAAGCGATTGGACATCCGCTCTTCACGAGGGCCCCGAATCACGTTGGGCAATGGATCAGATTTATATGGATTGGTCGTAGAATAATTTGAATTTAAACCACCATAATAATTGTACACATTCGTTATGCCATAAAAACCATAGGGATTATACATGGAACCCATGCGATAAAATGGGTCATAATAAAAAGGATTAGTACCATAAAGCATACTATTTAATCCAAATGGACTCATCCCAAATGGACTCATGCTGTAGCCATACATCCCATAAGACAACCCAGCACCCATTCCCATGAAATAAGGATCCATCATCGACCAAGACGTTAAGGGAGAAAACCACCGACTTCCAAATCCTGTACCAAACGAAATGTATGGATTCGAATACCAAGAATTCCATGGATTGGCCGAAAATATGCCCTGAGTCAAACCGGCTTGATAACCATTCTCATAGGAGTTTGCATATACACTTCTTGAGTTCAAATAATTCGGCTCAGGATTTAAATTAGCCAAGCCATCCTCTTCTTCAATTAGTATCGAATCATCCGTAAAATCCAGATAATTCGCTTTCGTTTTTTTCTTCACTGGCACACTAGCCTGAGCAGGTGCGTCATACAAATCATCCTGAATCACTACCACGTTTTGAACCGAACCACAACCTGTCAGAATTCCAATACCCAAGAGTCCTAAAGCAAAAATCAATTGATTTTTCATCGTATTTGAAAGTTAAAGATGTGTATCTTTGCAAGAACGAAAATTAAGCATTAATAGTTTCAATACCATACGATTTCCCTTAAAAAATGAGTAAATCCCTTCCTTCAAGAGCTGAAAATTATTCTGAGTGGTACAATGAATTAGTTAAACGTGCCGATTTGGCCGAAAATTCCGCCGTTCGCGGCTGCATGATCATCAAACCCTATGGCTATTCCATTTGGGAAAAAATGCAACGGGCCCTCGATGACATGTTTAAAGAAACAGGCCATACAAATGCCTATTTTCCCTTATTTATCCCAAAATCATTCCTTTCGAAAGAGGCTTCCCACGTGGAGGGTTTTGCCAAAGAATGTGCTGTGGTCACCCATTATCGACTAAAAAACGATCCCAATGGTGGTGGTGTTATCGTGGATCCCGAGGCTAAATTAGAAGAAGAATTAATTGTAAGACCAACCTCGGAAACGGTGATTTGGTCGAGTTATAAAAATTGGATTCAATCCTACCGGGATTTACCATTATTGATTAATCAATGGGCTAACGTCGTCCGTTGGGAAATGCGTACTCGTCTTTTCCTTCGTACCGCTGAATTCCTTTGGCAAGAAGGCCATACCGCCCATGCCACGCGTCAAGAGGCCATCGAAGAGACCGAACAAATGCTCGACGTATATGCCGATTTCGCCGAAAATTTCATGGCTATGCCCGTGTTAAAGGGTAAAAAAACGGCCAATGAACGTTTTGCTGGTGCCGAAGAAACCTATTGCATCGAAGCCATGATGCAAGATGGAAAAGCACTTCAAGCAGGTACTTCTCACTTTTTAGGTCAAAACTTCGCTAAGGCCTTTGATGTAAAGTTCTTAAGTAAAGAAAATCAATTGGATTATGTTTGGGGAACTTCTTGGGGAGTTTCCACCCGCCTCATGGGTGCCCTCATCATGGCTCATTCAGATGACCAAGGACTAGTATTGCCTCCAAAATTAGCACCGATCCAAGTCGTTATTGTACCTATTTTTAAAGGTGAAGAACAATTAGCCCATATCAAATCAAAAATCGAACCACTCGTTAAATCCTTACGGAAGCACGGGGTTTCTGTTAAATTTGATACATCAGAAAACCAAAGCCCTGGATTTAAATTCGCCGAATATGAATTAAAAGGGGTGCCAATTCGATTGGCCATCGGGAATCGCGACATTGAAAATGGTACAATCGAATTAGC
>CANHCG010000025.1 GCA_947459055.1 Cytophagaceae bacterium
GTTTCGCTTTTTGGCGACTCCTTACCTAACTGACTCACTGCGGTCACATAATAACAACCAATAAATGAATCTGCTTTTTTGTGCACATATTTTAGTGCATTCACCTCGGAAATCAACTTGAAATTGCTACCATCTTTGGAATAATAAATCCGATAACTTGCTAAACTTTGGTCACAATTTCCAGTTAAGGTTGGCACCCAAGTGAGTGAATTCTCAAAGCTCGTCGAATTACAGGTTGGGTCCTTATCCAACAAATCACAAGCCGGTGGAGCCAAAGTCAATTTCGGCGCACAAGGATTCACATCCGATTGAGGTTTCACACAAACCGTTTGCGAGGAATTCAATAAGGCCAAGGCAGGTAATCCTTCACCATAGGTCCCCAACGTCTCCACATAATAACAATAGGTGGAATCTGGCGAAATAGCCACATCAAATTTTCCATCTTTCGCATAAAAATCAGTTCCCTGATCCGTAAACGTATATGAATTTGCGGCTGCCACCGAGACCTCGGCGATTTGATTGAATTTTCCAGACCCCTTGGAACTTTCCCGATATACACGATGCACCTGATAATCATTCGACCATGGGACATTTGCTATCCATGCCAGTTTCACTGATTTTACAGCCGCTTGGCCTTGTAAAACAACCGAACTAGCTGGACTCGGGGAATCCAATAATTTAAATTGCTTGTTCAAGGTGTAATAAAAATCTACCTTGTATCGATAGGCATTCGAAGCGGTATTTAATCCCTTGTCGGTCATGGAGGTATCCTTTGAAATTGGAAGACCTGTTGGGACAAAATTCGTCCCATTCAATCCGTCCGCACGATTCACCACATATTGGTAAGGGCCCGGATAAAGTAAAGTGTCTAATTTCAAAGGACGCGTCCATCGCACAAACAATTCCCCAGTGGTTGCATCTGTTTTTCGAACAGACACATTCGTCATCAAGGGAGCCGAGGTAGGAATGAACACACAAGCAGATTCAGACATCGGACTAAAATCCTCGATGCCTTTGCTATTCGTAAATACCACCAACAGCACATACGTGTAATTGGCGTTTTTCAGCAAGCCCGCATCTTCATAAGCTGTCTTGGTGATGTCGAGCCTTGCGATTTCAGTAAAGCCCGGCAAGGTCATGCCGGTTTGACAAAGTTTATTAACGACCGGAGTACAAGCCCCTTGTTTACGAAAAACAATGATTTTGGCACCTGGCAGGGCACATGGATAGGAGGACCAGGCCAATGAAGCCTTGTTGCCTTCCGTCTGCACCGTGGCTTTTAAGCCTTTAATCGACGGAGCAATCACGCGAACTTTCCAGATTTTACTATCGACTAATTTTACGCCTCCACCGATGGAAATGGGTGGATTATCCTCCACCTTAAAGAAGATATCATAGGGCTCCTTTCGGATATGTTGGCATGCCGTCTGCCATTTAAAATAGCCATAGGCAGGTGTAGCGACTTGTTTTGGGCTTGTTGAAAAAGTAGCAAAAGGCTGTTTAACGGCATATACGGTGTCCATCGCATACACATTACCGGAACTATATATTGTCAAAGGATCAATCCGACCCGTTTTGGAAGGAACATCCACCGCTGAAATTGTTTCATTCAAATTAACTCCTGCTTGCACACAAACATCTGGCGGAACCGTTAATTTTGGCCCCTTATTATCCACATCCTTCACCTCAATCTGCATATCCCGTACTGTCTCCGATATTTTAATCCCATTTCGCCATTCTTCCACAATGAAGGCACAATTATATAGACCTATTTCCTGAGGAGAATCCCAAATCAAATCTCCGGTCAAAGGATTAATCGTAAAACTGGAAGGAAGTGATGAAACTTCGTTAGGTTGGCGATACCCAGGGGCAATGATACCCCGACTCGTCGGCGAACAGGTTTCATAATCCCCCGTCCGAGAACTCGATAAACGATAGGCTAAACTATCCCCTTCCGCATCGACTGCATTAGCGTTATGTATAAAAGGCTGGCCAATTACGGCAGTCAAATCCACAGCTGGGTTAATTAAAAGAGGGGTTGAATTTTGACCTAAACCTGAGTTAATAGAGAAGATTGTTTCGACATAAAAGGGCACCTCGACTGACCGGGTAATATTCCGCACATTATCATTTCGATTCGGAATAGCTACAGATACTTTATAGAATAGGGCTGGGGCTGGATACGTATATTCTATTTTATAAAGATTTTTGAGGGTTCCGTTTCCAATATCGGTAGGGGTACCGCAACAGCGCTTTGCCTTGTAAATAGTTGTACCATCCCCAAAGCAAAAATTAACCTCGGTCTGATCCTGGTTCGCCCGATTATTTTCGGTGTAGGTCGTCAACGTAAATTCATACGTCAGTGTTCGATCTGAAATTCGTTTCACCGTAATTTCACCGCCTTTTAGGTGAGTCGCTTGGGCAGCAAAAAAGCCGAGCCATAAAACGAGAAGTGAAAAGTAAAATTTCTTAAAAAACATAAAACCTATTAGTGAATTGGAAAGTTAATAAGGGGAATCGAATAAATTAAAAAAAATAGATTTTTTAATCGATTAATTTGATAGACCCGCGTTTCAATTGTAGTTTTGAGGGCTAAAATTCAAACAATTCGCAATTTTACCATTTTAAATGATCTGTATTTATGGCTTGGTTAGCAAAATCACTTAATTCATCACTTGGGAAAAAGCTCCTGATGGCCATTACAGGCCTCTTTTTAATTAGCTTTTTGGTCATCCACTGCGGTCTCAATGCGACCATTTTCTTAAACGATGGGGGGGTATCCTTTAATGAAGGTGCCGAGTTCATGGGAACCAACCCAATTATCCGTACCATGGAGATCGTATTATTTGGCGGTTTGCTTTTACACATCTTCGATGGTCTTCGTCTTTGGTTAGATAACAAGAAAAAACGTCCCGTGGCATACGCTGTAGTCGATGGCGCGGCGAATAGCAAATGGTATTCTCGCTCGATGGGTTTATTGGGTACCTTATTGTTGTTATTCCTTATCATCCACTTAAAGCATTTTTGGTATTTTTCACGCCTAACAGATGGCTTGGAATCACGTACCTTATTTGCTGAAATGCAATCCGTATTTACAAACCCATGGGTGGTTATTGTGTATGTATTGGGTTGCATCTCGTTGGGATATCATTTATTACATGGTTTTCAAAGTGCATTCCAAACATTGGGTTGGAATCATCCTAAATACACACCGACAATCAAAATGATCGGTGCCATTTATGCCATCGTGATTTCAGCCGTTTTTGCTGCGATGCCGATTGCCTTTTATTTTAATTTGATTCATTAATTCTCAGCCGATCCGATTGATATGACAAAATTAGACGCAAAAATCCCTGAAGGCAATTTAGCCGAAAAATGGACCAAATTCCGCTCCAGTGTTTCCTTGGTGAATCCGGCCAACAAACGGAGCCTTGAAATCATCGTAGTAGGTTCAGGATTAGCGGGTGCTTCCGCTGCCGCTTCATTAGCTGAGTTAGGATATAAAGTGAAAGTATTTTGCTTCCAAGATTCTCCGCGTCGGGCACACTCGATTGCCGCGCAAGGAGGTATCAACGCAGCTAAAAACTACCAAAATGACGGCGACTCCGTTTATCGTTTATTCTACGATACGATTAAAGGAGGCGATTACCGGGCACGTGAGGCAAACGTTCATCGTTTAGCTGAGGTTTCAGGTAGCATCATCGACCAATGCGTAGCGCAAGGGGTACCCTTCGCTCGTGAATACGGTGGATTATTGTCCAACCGTTCATTCGGTGGAACGCAAGTACAACGTACGTTTTACGCAGCGGGTCAGACAGGCCAACAATTATTATTGGGAGCCTATTCTGCCCTTCAACGTCAAGTGGGGATGGGAAATGTGAAATTGTACACACGCCACGAAATGTTAGACGTCGTAACCATCGACGGTAAAGCACGTGGTATCATCGCACGTGATTCGGTTACTGGCGCATTAGAACGTCATTTTGGCCATGCAGTTTTATTGTGTACGGGTGGATATGGTAACGTATTCTACTTATCCACAAACGCCATGGGTTCAAACGTCACTGCGGCTTGGAAAGCACATAAAAAAGGAGCATTTTTTGCCAATCCTTGTTATACACAAATTCACCCAACATGTATTCCGGTTTCAGGCGATCATCAGTCTAAATTGACTTTGATGTCAGAATCCTTACGGAATGACGGCCGTATTTGGGTACCTAAGAAACAAAATGATACACGGAAAGCGAACGAGATTGCGGAAGATGAGCGCGATTATTACTTGGAGCGTCGTTACCCAGCATTCGGTAATTTAGTTCCTCGGGATATTGCCTCTCGGGCAGCGAAGGAACGTTGCGATGCCGGATATGGGGTAGGTGCTTCCAAAATGGCTGTTTATTTAGATTATGCGGCGGCGATTATTCGTTATGGAAAAGGAGAAGCCAATAAAAATAATATGCACAACCCAAGCGATGACGAAATTCAAGCGATGGGAAAAGCGGTGGTAAAAGAGAAATATGGCAATTTGTTTGACATGTACAAGCAAATTACCGGTGAAGACCCATATGAAGTTCCCATGCGGATTTACCCAGCGGTTCACTATACGATGGGAGGTCTTTGGGTGGATTATAATTTAATGACGACAGTTCCGGGCTTATATGCTTTGGGAGAAGCGAACTTCTCGGATCATGGAGCGAATCGCTTAGGTGCATCAGCCCTGATGCAAGGATTAGCGGATGGATATTTTGTGATTCCATATACGATTGGTGCTTATTTGGCTTCAGAAATTCGGACACCAGCCATGTCAACGGATTCAGAAGATTTCGTAGCAGCTGAAAAAGCGGTGCGAGAGCGACTAGAGACTTTGATGAATATTAAAGGCAACAAGCCCGTCGATTATTTCCACAAGCGCTTAGGCAAAATTATGTGGGATGAATGTGGCATGGCTCGGAGTGAGGAAGGCTTAAAGGCCTCAATTAAAGAGATTCAGGCCTTGCAAAAAGAGTTTTGGTCGGATGTGAAGATTCCTGGGGAGATTGATAATTTAAATCCAGAATTAGAAAAAGCGGGCCGTGTGGCTGACTTTTTAGAATTAGGAGAATTAATGTGTATTGACGCGTTGGATCGGAATGAAAGTTGCGGCGGTCACTTCCGTACGGAATACCAAACGGAGGATGGCGAGGCGCTTCGTGATGATGAAAACTATGCCTATGTAGCGGCCTGGGAATTTGCAGGACCGTCGAAATTCAACTTACACAAGGAAGAGTTGAAATACGAAAATATCAAAATTGCTCAAAGATCTTATAAATAATCGATACAATGGAAGGACATTTAAACCTGACACTCAAAATTTGGAGACAAAAAAATGCGAACACCGCGGGTAAGTTTGAGACTTATCAAGTGAGTGGCATTTCCACCGATATGTCATTTTTGGAAATGATTGACGTGTTAAACAATCGCTTGATCCAAGAAGGAGATGATCCGGTCGCATTCGACCATGATTGCCGCGAAGGAATTTGCGGTATGTGTTCGATGTACATCAATGGTCGGCCGCATGGCCCTAACCGAGGTGTGACGACCTGTCAATTGCACATGCGTTCCTTCCAAGACGGCGAGACCATCACCGTGGAACCTTGGCGCGCGAGTGCGTTTCCGGTAATCAAGGATTTAGTGGTCAATCGTTCTTCTTTCGATCGCATCATTGCGGCAGGAGGTTTCATTTCGGTAAATACAGGTAATGCGCAGGATGCGAATAATTTACCGATTGCCAAGGACGATGCGGATGAGGCTTTTGCGGCGGCGGCATGTATCGGTTGTGGTGCTTGCGTAGCAGCTTGTAAAAATGCATCAGCGATGTTGTTTACTTCGGCGAAAATATCTCAATTAGCACTATTGCCACAAGGAAAAGCAGAAGCTTCAAAACGTGCACAAGCGATGGTAGCTCAAATGGATGAAGAGGGATTCGGTGCTTGTTCAAATACAGGTGCTTGTGAGGCAGAATGTCCAAAAGGTATTTCCTTAGAAAATATTGCACGCATGAACCGTGAATATTTCTCAGCAACATTTAGCTCAAAATAATAACCCTTAAATAAAGCCCCTGAATGCAATTTCAGGGGCTTTTTACGCCCTTGTTTTTAGAACCTACCCATTCGAAATCGTCTCAAAAATCCAATGCAAAAGGTTGGATCGAAATCGTTTGTGGGTCTATGTTTTCAGGAAAAACGGAGGAACTCATTCGCCGACTGAAGCGCGCGAAAATAGCCCAACTTCAAGTCGAAATCTTTAAACCCGCCTCTGACACTCGTTATCACGACGAAGACATCGTTTCGCATAATCAAAACTCCATTCGCTCCACCCCTGTTCATAGTTCGGTGGAAATTTTATTATTAGCCGGTGATTGTGATGTGATTGGGTTGGATGAAGCACAGTTTTTCGATGAAGGAATCGTCGAGGTTTGTAACACCTTGGCCAATCAAGGAAAACGGGTCATCGTAGCCGGATTGGATATGGATTTCAAAGGCCTTCCCTTTGGTCCAATGCCGAACCTCATGGCCATCGCCGAATATGTCACTAAAGTACATGCCGTTTGTGTCCAATGTGGCCAGGTGGCGCATTATTCCTATCGCACGGCGGCGGATCAGTCGACGGTATTATTAGGTGAAACGGATACCTATGAGGCCCGTTGCCGCGCTTGCTTTCCTCCGATTACGAATCATGCCTAAGGATCTCTCTTTCAAAAAAGTATTTCAACGCATTCGAGCGAAAAAACCAAAAGATTTGGATCGACAATTCAATAATGCCCATGTGGAGGTTTTTGAAAAAATGGATTGTTTAAGTTGCGGAAATTGTTGCAAAACGACCAGCCCCATGTGGAATGAAACGGATATTCAGCGAGTGGCGAATGCCATGAAAATGAAGGTAAGTCAATTTTTGGATGCCTATTTAGTTCAGGATGAGGATGGCGACTGGGTCTATCCAAATAGCCCCTGCCCCTTTTTGAATGAGTCAGACAATGCATGTCAAATCTATGAAATAAGGCCTAAAGCATGTCGGGAATATCCCCATACCGATCGGAAGAACATGATGGGCATTCTTTCCTTAACTCAAAAAAATACGCTCATCTGTCCGGCCGTGAGTCAAATCATGGAAAAATTGGAACGTATCTATTCCTAAATTTGAAATTCCACTGAAAATTGAGGAAATTAGTAAGATTTTTAACCAAAAATATATGTCAATGCCAAATACGGAATACTTAGGAATCGATGTGGGAGGAACGGGAGTAAAAATGGGAATCGTCCATGCAGATACGGGTCAAATAAATAATTTTCAAAGTTATGATACGGCCACTTGGCGTGAATCCAATCACTTTTTAGAGCGTTTAGCGGATGCGATAGCCTTGCATTTATATCAACATAAAAACGTCCGTAAAATTGGTATCGGATTACCTGGTATTTTAACCAAAGACCGAAAAACGTTAATCGAGATCACTGCGATTCCTGAAATTGACGGTTCACCCATGATTGACATGCTCGAAAAGCGTTTTCCTGACCACCAGTTTTTCATGGAAAATGACGCAAATGCCGCCGCACTAGGCGAATTTTACTTCTCGCCGGAAAAGGAAAGCATGCCGGAGGATTTTGTATTTATTACCCTAGGAACGGGTGTGGGCGGCGCGGCGATCATCGACCGTAAAATCTTTTTAGGTGGAGATGGTAATGCGATGGAACCTGGCCACGTACCCTCTCGAAATGGCAAGGTATTAGAAAGGAATGTGGGAAAGAAGGAATTACTACAAATGGCAAATGCCATGCGTGCAGAATACAAAGGAAAAACGACATTGCCGGCCGATGGGACCATATCGACAACGGCCTTAGTCGTAGCCGCAGAAGAAGGGGATGAATTAGCCTTAGCGGTGTGGAATGAGGTAGGTGAAATGCTAGGGGATATGTTGGTTTCCTTAATTCGTATTTTAGATGTTAAAAACATTTTCATTGGCGGTGGATTATCTGCGTCCTTTGATTTCATTTTACCGAGTATGGAGCGTCAGCTAAATTATTGGTTAACCCCCGCCTATTTGGAAAAACTAGTGATTAAAAAAGCATTACTTGGAAATGACGCAGGCCTTTTAGGAGCGGCTTCTTTGTGTTTTTAAATAAAAGACCGTAGCATAGTAGGTGAAAACATAAAAAAATCAAGCAAACAATTCATATTATTCAATTTTTTATAAAATCAGTGCAATTCGTGATAAAAATTGTTTGATTATCTAATTAAAAATTTTAATCTTTGCATCGTTTTTGAACCCCAAAATATTTAAAAAATGTCAGATATTGCAGAAAAAGTAAAAAGCATCATCGTTGAGAAATTAGGAGTTGAAGCATCAGAAGTTACTCCTGAGGCATCATTCACGAACGATTTGGGAGCTGACTCCTTAGATACGGTAGAATTGATTATGGAATTTGAAAAAGAATTCTCTGTTTCTATCCCAGATGACCAAGCTGAGAATATCCAAACAGTAGGTCAAGCGATTGCCTATTTGGAAAACGCAAAGTAATCGAATCACGATAATTAATTATGTCAATTGGTAAAAGGTAATGAGTGAGGATTTTTCCTACCTGATTTCCCCTACTAATTGACATTTTTTATTGTAAAGGTTTAATCAAGAAAAATAATGGAGTTAAAACGAGTTGTAGTGACGGGCCTTGGAGCCCTAACACCGATTGGAAATACCGTGGCGGAATTTTGGGAAGGTTTGTCGAAAGGCCAAAGTGGCTGTGGACCTATTACCAAATTTGATGCTGAAAAATTCAGAACTCGTTTTGCTTGTGAATTAAAGAATTTCAAAGTTGAGGAGTTTATCAACCCCAAAGAAGCACGTAAAATGGACCCATTCACGCAATATGCCGTGGTGGCAGCGGATGAGGCTATCGCTGATGCGGGATTTGATATGGAGACCTTGAATAAGAATAAAGTGGGTGTAATCTGGGGATCCGGCATTGGAGGACTAAAGACCTTCGAAGACGAAATGATTTATTTCGGACAAGGCGATGGCACTCCGAAAATTAACCCTTTCTTTATCCCTAAAATGATTGCGGATTCAAGTTCAGGCCAAATTTCCATCCGGAATGGATTCCGTGGCCCGAATTACGTCACCGTTTCCGCTTGTTCTTCCGCGAACAACGCCATCATTGATGCATTCAATTACATTCGTACCGGACGTATACATGTATGCGTTACAGGTGGATCTGAGGCACCGGTGACGATTGCATCGGTAGGAGGATTTACGGCGATGCACGCTATGTCAACGCGGAATGATGATCCGGCAACGGCCTCACGGCCCTATGACGTAGACCGAGACGGTTTCGTCGTGGGTGAAGGGGCAGGTGCCTTAATTTTAGAAGAATACGAGCATGCAAAAGCACGAGGTGCGAAAATCTATGCGGAATTAATCGGCGGTGGTTTTTCATCAGATGCACACCATATTACGGCACCACATCCGGAAGGTTACGGGGCTTTACTTTCGATGATTGACGCGCTCGAAGATGCGCAAATTAAACCGGAGGATGTTGATTACATCAATACCCACGGAACTTCAACCCCAATTGGAGATCCACAAGAGATTAAGGCCATTGTAGATTGTTTTGGAGAACATGCCTATCAATTAGCTATCTCGTCGACGAAATCGATGACTGGTCACTTATTAGGTGGCGCAGGCGCAGTTGAAGCAGTGGCTTCGGTGTTAGCTATTCAGCATCAATTTGTTCCTCCGACCATCAATGTGTTTACCCGCGATCCTGAAATTGACCAGCGCATCGATTTAACCGAAAACGTAGGTAAATCTCGTAAAATCGATGTAGCACTTAGTAATGGCTTTGGTTTTGGAGGTCATAATGCAACCGTGATTTTTCGCAAAATATAATTTATGGCTTTAAACGCTCTTTTTCATTGGTTCAATTCAAATCGACTCGATGAACGAGAGAAATTTTTAAAGAAATCCGTCCGACATCTCATTGGCGCGAATCCATCAAATTTACAATTATACCGGCTCGCATTTTTGCACGCATCTGCGTCCAAAGAAAGCGTATCCAAATCCTACAAAGAATCGAATGAACGCTTGGAATATTTAGGCGATTCGGTATTAGGCATGATTACAGCGGCCTATTTATTTAAAAAATACCCCTTTAAAGACGAAGGATTTTTGACTGAAATCCGTTCACGAATGGTGAGTCGCGAATCACTGAATGTCCTCGGCCGGAAATTAGGCTTGGATGAAATCATCGAATTTGAAAATCAAAAAAAAACGATTTTATCCCGTTCAAGTATGTACGGGGATGCACTTGAGGCTTTTATTGGGGCAATTTATTTGGACAAAGGATTTAAGTTTACCCAACAATTCATCATCAAAAAAATATTAACCCAATATTTCGATTTAGAAACGGTTGTTCAAAATAACCCGAATTTCAAATCCATTTTAATCGAATGGGCTCAGAAAGAAGGCAAAAAAGCGCAATTCAGTCTAGAAGAAGAAGGGTTACATCACAATAAAGAATTCACTGCTTTTGTCCTTATCGACGGCGAAAAAATCGCCGAAGGCAAAGGATATTCCAAGAAAAAAGCCGAACAAACCGCCGCAATGAAAGCCTGCGACGCGTTAGGCCTAAACTAAGCCTATCATGAAAACACCCAATATCTTTTTTCATTATTGGACCACAGAGGAAGAAAATCTCCCCTTTCAAGAAATCTTGCAATGGGAAGTGGACCCAATGATTATTGAAATGATTCAAAATGAATTGTTGCGGCAATTAACCGAATCTCAACTCCAAGCTATTTTGCCTAATTTCCCATGGGAATCTCCCCGATTCCTAGAAAAATGGGGCTCTATCAGCCAATCTCTGGTCTTACAAGTACAATTACCAGAGAAAATTTGGATCGAATGGATTCAGCAGGTAGGCGGATATATGCCTGACTCAGCCCAGGAAAATCTGACTGCACCCCTAGAAGAGGCATATCCAAGTTTTGAAGAATTATTAACCGCAGAAATATACTACGAGAGGCCATCGGATTCCTTAGAGGACTTACCTACCGAAATTTATTACGAGCAACCAACAGATTCCTTAGAGGACTTACCTACCGAAATTTATTACGAGCAACCAACAGATACATTAGAAGAGATTCAGGAAGAAAACTCAGCCTCTGTATCAAATACAAGTCCACAAGAAGAACAAAAGGCTGAATTACCCGAAGACAAAGCGATCGAATCGTTGGCAGCACCAAGTTTGGAAACCGTAAAAGCAACTTCCGTCGATTCGATTTCAGAACCTATTTTTGAAGTCAAAAATCTCATGGAAATGTATGCCGAATCACCAGAAGAACGGGTTTTTGAAACCATCAAAACAGAAGACCCCAGCCTAAAGGACCGAATTCATACCAATATGACCTCGTCTTTGGCGGAGACA
>CANHCG010000026.1 GCA_947459055.1 Cytophagaceae bacterium
AAAGTCATTTGAAGGACCTTAAACCCTATTTGAAAATGATCACGATTAGTGGCGCAAACAACGTTAATTCTGATAAAAAATCCGTATTCGACGATTATATTTTACCCTTAGGTTCAGGTAATTTTGACACCTATGACTTGGTGAATTTTATGGTCAATGAATTGAAATATAAAAATCCAATTGGGGTACAGTGTTATAACATCAAAGGCAATAAACCGCAGCTTATCGAAAATACCATGCGAGTTTGGAAAGCATATAAAAAACGATTGGAAAATGAAAATTGATGATAAAAACCAAGCATCGCTAGATCAAAAGCCAACCATGGTCCGTTGGTGGATATGCGCCTTGTTGTTTTTTGCTACGACCATCAATTACATTGACCGGCAGGTTTTTGCCATTTTGGCTCCTCAACTACAAACCGAAATCGGCTGGTCCGAAATCGAATATGGGTACATCGTTACGGCATTTCAATTATTTTATGCTATAGGTTTAGTGTTGGTGGGCAAATTGATCGATTTTTTGGGAACAAAAAAAGGATTCATCCTTTCTATTATTGTGTGGTCATTAGCCGCCATGTCCCATGCTTTTGCGCGCACCCCCATGGGTTTTGGGCTAGCAAGATTAGCTTTAGGTCTTGGTGAGTCAGGTAATTTTCCAGCTGCCATCAAAACCATTTCTGAATGGTTTCCTCGCAAGGAAAGGGCATTGGCAACAGGTATTTTTAATTCAGGCTCGAACATTGGGGCGATCGTGGCTCCATTGCTTGTTCCTATTATAGCGCTCAACTTTGGTTGGCAAGCAGCTTTCATCATCACGGGTTTTTTGGGTTTTATATGGTTGTTTTTCTGGCTTAGATTAATGAACCGACCTGAAGATCATGCGGGCATAAATTCTGCTGAATTGGAATTGATTAAAGCCGATTCGGATGAGAACCTTGAAAAACCGACATCCATTTGGAAAATTATTCGTACTCGAAAAGTATGGGCCATTGCCATCGGAAAATTTATGACGGATCCTATTTGGTGGTTTTTTCTCTATTGGCTGCCGAAATTTCTCCATACAACTTACGGGTTGACCTTAGATAAAATTGGTTTACCGCTTATCATCGCCTATTTGATTGCCGACGTAGGGAGTATTGGAGGAGGCTGGCTATCATCTCATTTTCTACGGTTGGGATGGAGTATCAATGCAGCTAGAAAAACCACTTTGCTCATTTGTGCTATCCTGGTGATACCTATTTATTGGGCCTCAGGAATTGATGATTTATGGCCAGCTGTCATATTGATTGGCCTGGGCATGGCGGCGCATACTGGATGGTCGGCTAATATGTATACGTTGGCAACTGACTTTTTTCCAAAAAAAGATATGGGAACTGTCGTTGGATTTATTGGAATGTCGGGCGCGGTAGGCGGCATGTTAATGGCTTCTGCGACCGGTCATCTGATTGAGGCCACGGGTAGTTATAAAATACTTTTTGTCATTGCTGCGTCTATGTATGCAATCGCCTTACTGATTATTCATTTATTAGTACCCAATATTGATGCTGAAAAATCTTAAAATAATATCATGAAATTTACAAAAGAACATCTAGAGGCCTATCACCGAGACGGATATGTGGTCGTACGTCAGTTCTTCACTCATGCGGAGGTGGATTTATTATATAAAATCGCGATTGATGATGACTTAATGAAGAAAAAAAGTTTTGATCGTACAGATGCTGCCGGACTAAAAACAAAATTAGCGCTTTGGTATTCGTTGGACGAAAGTTTATATAGCAAGTTTGCCCGATCGGAGCGAATTGTTCATGCGGTAGAACAAATTTTAGGTGGGAAAGCTGCCCATTACCATTCCAAGTTAATGCAGAAAGAACCCAAAACCGGGGGAGCTTGGGAATGGCATCAGGACTATGGCTATTGGTATAAAAACAATGGATTCTTATTTCCTGATATGCTGAGTGTGGTTACTGCACTTACCCCCGCTACGAAAGCGAATGGGTGCTTGCAGATGATTCGAGGCTCTCATAAAATGGGGAGAATTGAGCATGGATTTTCGGGTGAACAAGTGGGGGCAGATATGGAAAAAGTGAATGAAGCGCTTAAAATCATGCCCTTAGACTATTTGGAGATGGAATTAGGTGATACTGCATTTTTTCATTGCAATACCTTGCATGCTTCAGCGGCTAACCTATCTGATAAACCTCGTTGGTCGATTATTACAGCTTACAATTTAGCTAACAACAAACCCTACAAGGACGTTCATGCAAGCAGTTCGATGCCCATTGAACCCTTTAGCGGGAATTTATTGAACCAAGATGCGATAAGTATTACGGATGATGCGGAATTTTTGAAGAATTAAGATAAAAGGCGTTTGCTGATACGCTTTAATTACGCTCTTCCAATGAGGCCGATCAAAGAATAGTAGAAAATAATGCCTTGGGGTTTTATTGAGTTATCGTATGTTTTTCAAATAAAGCACCATAAGATTTACATAAATTAAAATAATTATTAAATTCGAATTCATTACAAACACTTATTATTAAGCTAATCTGAATTTTTTGACAACGCGTGAAAAGATAAATACAACGGATACGGATGACTATCTGCTTTGGCAAGCCCTCAAAAGAAGTGATAAAGCTGCTTATGAAATCTTGCTAAAACAGTATTATGCGGTTGTGCTTTCTTATGGAGTTCGATTTTATCGGGATAAAGAATTCGTCAAAGATTGTGTTCAAGATTTATTTATTGAAATTTGGAATCGCAGAGAACACCTGGGTGATGTGGTTTCTGTTAAATCGTATTTACTACAATCGCTTCGAAAAAATATCATTAGAGAAAATAGTAGACTGAAATGGTTTAGAGATGCGGATCAAATTTCAGATGATCAAGATTTCAATGTGGAATTCGACATAGAAACCTACCTAATCACTCGTGAAGTCGAAAACGAGTCTCTTAAAAAATTAAGATTGGAACTTGATAAATTAAGCAAAAGGCAGCGAGAGGCTATTTTCCTGCGTTTTACCCAAGATTTATCTTACGAGGAGATATCTTTCATTATGGGCATCAACTATCGCTCGGTAGTCAATCTAATCCATGAGGCAATCAAAGCCATCCGAAAAAACTGGTTTGCCGTGCTGCTATCAGGTATTTTATTTATTTATTAAATTTTTTCAGTACCAAATCCATCTTCTTGTCTCTTTACCATGAAGACTTGGTGAAATCATGTTTTTTTATGAAGAATTATAAAAATTTCAGTGTTGAGGAATTCATGCAGGACGCCTACTTTCGTCAATGGGCTTTTGATGAACTAAGTTCTGACGATACATTTTGGGAAACCTGGATTCAATTAAATCCTGAAAAGATAAAAATAATTGAAGAGGCAAAGTCATTAGTAATTGCGCTCAAAGTAAAACCATTGGCTATTTTTTCGGAGTCAGAAATTAGCGATGGTATTCAAGATATTTTAAATGAAACCTTAGAAAATAATGCGAAGGCAAATATCTTTCGGTTTAACTGGCTTCGCATAGCCGCATCACTTACAATACTTATCGGAATAGGTTGGTGGTTTATGGGAAAGGACAGGTCAACTAAAGTCTATTTCGATCAAATTACATCTAGGGAGCAAAAAGCAATCCATACGAATAATGGCAAAAAGGCTATCACATTTGAATTAGTGGACGGAAGCAAAATCACATTAGAACCCAATAGTGAATTACGTTATGGCAATGAATTTGGCGATAAAAAACGGGAGGTTTTTCTAAGTGGAGAAGCCTTTTTTGATGTAAAAAAAGATAGCCAAAGGCCTTTTTTAATTTACACTGGAAAATTGGTCACAAAAGTTGTTGGTACAAGCTTTAGAATAAAAGCCTATGAACAAGATGATAATATTTCTGTTTCCGTTCGTACAGGAAAAGTAACGGTATATAGGCAAGACAGAAAAATAGAAAATAACTCATCACTTTCGACCGAAATTGTCTTGATTCCAAACCAAAAAGCGGTTTTTGAAAAAGAGGAAGAGTTACTTATCAAAACGTTAGTTGATACACCTGTATCACTCGATGATTCCCCCATAAATACAGGGCTGGCTTTCGAGGAAACTAAGATTTCTGAAGTTTTTAATAGGCTTGAAGGGATGTATGGAATTAAGATAGGATTCGATAAGGATGTATTTAGTAAATGCACCGTTACTGCACATTTTAACAGTGAAAACTTGTATCAAAAACTTGATATTATCTGTGAAATCGTTCGGGCGAAATATGAGATCGTCGATGGCGAAATAATGATTTTTGGAAATGGATGTCAATAATTAATTATAAACCTTTTACTAATGAAAAAAGAAATAATCAACCATGCTTTATGGATTAAAATCATGAAAATGTCATTAACCCAACTAGTATTTGCCATCAGCTTCGTCAGCCTGTGCTATTCAAGTGTCGCAAATGCCCAAGACAAACTAAAGACGAATATTAGCATTAGTCTTGAAGACAAATCTCTAAAAACGATTTTAACGAAATTAGAGAAAGAGGCCAATGTAAAGTTTATTTATAGTGCTGAGGTCATTCAGGTAGAAAGAATTACCTCAATAAAAGCAAAAAACCAATCGTTGGCGGAAGTACTTGACGCCTTTTTAAGTCCCTTACGCGTTTCCTACAGGGGCATAGAAGATGGCATTGTCTTATCGACAAAAGATGTCGAATCAAATCAAGTGGTTGATACCAAACGGGCAAAAATAGAAGTAGCCATTACGGCTGACCTAACGGTAAAAGGTACAATTATCGATGAAAAAGGCGATAAATTACCAGGAGTGAACATCACAGTCAAGGGTACGCAAAGAGGTACCTCAACCAATTCAAATGGAGATTATTCCATAGCTGTTCCCGACGATAAAGCTATCTTGGTATTCAGCTTTGTCGGCTACGAATCACAAGAAGTTCGGGTAGGTAATCGAGTTAACTTGAATTTAACTTTGAAAGTTGACAATAAAGCATTGGAAGAAGTGGTAGTTACCGCATTAGGTATTTCTCGTGAGCAAAAATCATTAGGTTATTCGGTTGGAAAAGTAAAAGGAGATGCTTTGCGAACCGTTACTCAGGAAAACGTAGTTAATGCATTGGCAGGTAGAGTAGCCGGTGTTCAAGTAAATCAGACAGGGGTCGTGGGATCTTCCACCAGTATTGTTATTCGAGGGGCGACCTCACTATCTAGTGATAATCAGCCACTATTTGTTATCGATGGAGTACCCGTTCAAAATTCAATGAGCAACATGCGCGTGTTGGGTGATCGTAACGAGGTGGATTACGGTAATCCAATTTCGGACTTAAACCCAGATGATATTGAAAGTGTTTCGGTATTAAAGGGCCCATCGGCGGCAGCATTATACGGATCCAGAGCTGGTAATGGTGTGATTATCATTAATACGAAAAAAGGTAAAAAAGGTGAAGCCATGACCGTTAATTTCTCTTCAAGTAATGTTTTTGAAAGTCCTTATCGATACATGGATTTTCACTACAAATACTCGAATGGAAATAGGGTTGGTTTATTGGATGAGCGGTCAGAATATTGGGCAGGTATAGAATTAGACAAGGGAAATAAGGCCGTTCAATGGGACTCGCCAAGAGACGCTAATGGAGTGGGTATCCCAACCGAAATGAAATCCTACAAGGATAATATGAAGAACTTCTTGGAAACCGGGATTACTTCTACTAATTCGATTTCAATTTCAGGTTCCACCGATAAGACAAACTATAAGCTCGCGTACACAAACATGACGCACAATGGTCTAATACCAAATTCAGACCTTTACCGACACAATATCTCGTTTTCTTCCGCCTATGATCTTTCAAGTAAATTGAAAATTACAACAGATATCAATTTATCTAGATCTAACTCAAATAGTCGAAATTCTACAGGAAATAGAGGGGGTAACCCATTTGAGTCGGTTTATAACTGGTCTCACATTGATATCCTAAAAATGAAAGACGTTTGGAGACCGGGACAAGTCGGGATTCAACAAAATTATCCAGAAAATAGCAGCATGGATAATCCCTATTTTTTAGCTTATCATTTATTAAATGGATTTAACAGAGATCGAGTATTTGGTAATGTTAAGGCGGAATACAAATTACATTCAAATGTAACGGCCCAACTTCGAGCAAGTTTTGACAGTTACCAAGAAAACAGGGAAACAAAAATACCTTATTCTTACACGAGAGAAAGAAGAGGAGGTTATCACCTGAATGATTTATTTAATCAAGAATCCAATCTAGAATTTTTAACCACCTTCAATAAGAAATTCAATAATTTCAACATTACGGCTACAGGTGGTGGAAATTTAATGAATCAGAAATCTACCGATATTTATATGGGAAGTGCCTCGGGAGTTGGTCTTATTTTACCAAACCTCTACACGATTTCTAACATCACCCCTATCGGAATTAGATATAATAACAGTATTAGAAATAAGGCTATTTACAGCGTTTTTGCGACTACTTCCATTGGATTCAAGGATCAACTTTACTTGGATTTAACCGCAAGAAATGACTGGTCTAGTACCCTACCCGTTGCCAATAGATCCTATTTCTACCCTTCCGCATCTTTAAGCTGGATTGCTAGTTCAACATTTAATTTACCTAGCTATGTATCCTTATTAAAAGTAAGAGCGGGAATCGCTCAAGTAGGTAATGACACAAATCCATATGCATTAGAACCTGTTTTAGGCACTGACACATGGGGTAATTTAATTTCAAATACTTTTCCAGGCACCTTGTTGAACCCTAACCTGAGACCAGAGATTAATTCATCTCAAGAAATAGGTTTGGATTTAAATTTATTCAACAACCGATTCAGATTTGAAGGAACTTATTTCTATGAGGAAAATACCAATCAAATTCTTAACGTACAATCTCCTTCATCTTCAGGATTTAATGCCAAGCAAATTAATGCAGGTTTGATCTCGAGTAGAGGATGGGAAATCATGATTGGTGG
This sequence comes from Cytophagaceae bacterium, assembly GCA_947459055.1. GTDB lineage: Bacteria > Bacteroidota > Bacteroidia > Cytophagales > Spirosomataceae > Aquirufa. The sequence goes on from CANHCG010000026.1 coordinate 6,981, forward strand.
AACCCCAATCAAAACGGAGAGTGGGATAACCTGGAATGTGGACGTGAATCTAACTCGAATGCGTACACGTTTAGAAAGCCTAACTCAAGGTATGAACTTCATCACTTTGTGGGATGACAATAATGGAGGTGCCCAAACTTTCGTAGGTCAAGATATAGGTGATTTATATAGTAGAGGATACCGCAAGGTTAATAATCCTTCTTCTCCATATCATAATTGGCCGGTGCTTACCCCACAAGGATCTTGGATTCCTGAAAATGCTAGAGAGAGCCGCGTAAAAGTGGGTAATTTCAATCCTGATGTGATTATAGGAATTCAATCCAACCTACGTTATAAAAGATGGAATCTTCAAACTAGCTTTGACTGGAGAGTTGGTGGCCAATACCAATCCTTCTCCTATCGATATGGTGGATCCAACTGGAAGTCACAATTGCAAATTGACAACCTAATTCAAGGTGGTTTATATACCGCAGATCAGCTCGTCGCGCTTCTTAAATCCAATCCTGAAAAATACATTATACCCCAAAATGGTAATTTCCCAAGGGTAGGTGGTTACACGAAAGAGACCGGTGGATTCCCTATTCCACTCGGTACAGGCACAAATTTTGATGGCGTATTCATCCCAGGTGTGATTGAAACCTCACCAGGCGTCTACAGAGAGCATTTAGGTGGACCGGGAACAAGCTTTATTCAAGCTTCTAATATGTTCGCTTGGAGCTATAACCAACAAGTTACTTTTGATGCAGACTTTTTAAAAATGCGAGAATTGGCTTTGAGCTATGATTTGCCAAAAATTAAAGGATTTAAAGCGGCGTCAATTTCAGTCTTCACTAGAAATTTAATTTTATGGACCAAAGCAAAAAATGGAATCGATCCTGAACGTGCTTTCACAATTACTGGAAGTAAACAAGGGGATACCCAAAATATTTTCCGCCAAGGTCTAGAACTGCAAAACGTTCAACCATGGACTGTATCGTACGGTTTTAAATTAAATTTAACTCTATAGGCTTTATAAAAATCTAAAAATTCATAACTAACTATAATTCTTATGAAAAATTATCACGCAATTTTAAACAAGTTTATACTCTTTACGGGAGTATTCATATTGGCCTCTTGTAGTAATCTTGAAGAATTAAATAAAAACCCTAACGGTATTTCCACTTCAGAGGCAAATGTTAATCTACTCATGCCTTCTATTTTAAGAGGATATGCATTGGCAAACCTTAATTTAGGTTATCAAGAACTTGCAGGGACCGTTCAACACACCCAAAAAGACGGATGGTGGACCGGTCATAACCAATATGATTGGGGTTTGCAAGATTGGAATGGGTATTATTCCTTACTTCGATCAAATAGATACCTAGGAGAACTCGCAGAAAAATCAGGCTCGAAATTTCACATGGGAGTACATTTAGCCATGCGAGGCCTTCTTTTTGGTACAGTTACCGACCTATGGGGTGATGCTCCCTACACGGATGCATTAAAAGGTGATCAAGAAGGTAGCAAATTTGAATATCCGGCTTATGATAGCCAAGAAACAATTTATAAAGGAGTTATTCAGGATCTTGAGAATGCCTCTAAAATTTTTGAAGCAGGTAATTTTGTAGGAGTTTTACCAGCATATGACCTTTACTTTGGTGGCAATGCAACTAAATGGCATCAATTCACTAATTCGCTTCTGTTAAGGTATGCGATGAGAATATCTACCAAACTTCCTGATTTAGCTAAAAAAACAATTGAGTCTGTTTACAAATCAGGCGTATATTTTAAAAGTGCTTCCGAAGATGTAGCAATCGATTACATCGGTGCTGCCCAATCAGACTCATGGCCTTCCGCAACAGATTTTGACCAAGGCTCTAATTTTAGAAGACTTAAACCTGCCACAACGCTTCTCAATAAACTTATAAATGATAAAGATCCACGCTTGGAAATTTGGTTTCGTCCCGTCCATTGCAAATGGGTAGAGGATAACTCACTCACCGTTGCTGTAGATCCATTCATCCGAAGAAATGGAGTTCTTCAAACGGGTACAAGGTCTTTTTCTGACGCTCGTTATTTAACTGAAATTGCCTCTGGCGCCAGATTTACAAGACATTACAATCCTAAAATTTTAGGTAGAACATTAGATACATCCAGATTCGTAGGCGTACCTCCTGCATTAATGGAACCTAGTGAATACAATTTAAATCCAACTCCTGGACAGCAATTAGAAAACCAACATGTTTCTCAATTAGCTGATGCATATCGAGGTAAATCAGGTGGAATTTTAAAAGCTAGAATAATATCAGCTTCTGAAGTACAGTTTATCTTAGCTGAAGCAGCACTAAATGGCTGGGCTACGGGTCAAGCTAAATCAAATTACGAGCAAGCCGTTAAACTTTCCTTAGATACTTGGGGAGTTGGAGGTCGATATGCCTCATTTATAACAAACCCAGATGTTGCCTATGCAGGGACCTTAAAACAAATCATTGAACAGAAATGGATCTCCTCGTGGACAAATGCTTCTGAAGCATGGTTTGATTATAGAAGAACTGGATTTCCCCAATTAAAAACTGGGCCTGCTTCTCCTGAACCTGTAGTCGCTGTACGATTTACTTATGGAAGTAATGAAATAAATTTCAATGCGGCTGAAGTAAATAAAGCAGTAGATAAACTCCAAGTAACATTTGGAGCCAGCAGAGGAAAAAATAATCAATGGGCGAAACCTTGGTTGCTCCAAGGAACTAGCAAACCTTGGTAATTTAATCTTTAAATGGTTAGCTAGTAACCAATCCCATTTTTATAAACGAAACGCCCAATTTGACATCAAATTGGGCGTTTCGTTTATAAATCAAATAAAAATTATTAGATCAAATTGGGTTAAAATACTACTATATCATCCGCATGTGCTACTTCCATACTGGAGGTCGCTTCGAGCAATTCGCTTCGAGAACAACGTGCCCGGGCGATAGCCACTGGGCTTTTGGCAGGATCTAATAATTCGATCACTTCTCCTTTTTCAAAATCACCGAGATACTCAAGGATACCAACGGACAATAAACTTTTTCGTTGGCCAATCGCCTTCACCGCACCCTTATCCAAAACAACCTTTCCAGCAATTAAACTACCCGCCGCGAGCCATTTTTGACGTGCCGATAAACTCGCTGCTTGTGCCTCAAAAACCGTTCCAATGCTCTCTTCCATCGCATCGATTATGCCCTGCCCATGGTCAAGTCCGAAAATCACCACCTTAATTCCCAAGCGAGAGGCAAGCCGCGTAAAAGTTAATTTCGAAATCATCCCTCCCAAACCCGTACTGGAGGTATCTGAATTTACTACTGATAAAATCTCGGAATCGATTTGCTTGACATGGCGAATGATTTGACCCTTTGCATCGAGCAGGCCACCCACCGACGTAGAAATCAATAACTTTTCCGCCCCAAAACCCGTAGCAATGAGCGTAGCTAATTCGTCATTGTCCGAGAATTTTAGTTCCACATTGCTAACCACGTCGTTTTCATTCGCGATGGGTATGACATCACTTTTCCAAAGTTCTTGGTAGGTTTCTTTGAGCTGAAGAAATTGTTCCCGTTGGGAAAAATGATGCCTTTCACACAGCGACTGTGCGATCGAAATGCCGTATTTTTGAAAGTAATGGGTATAGCGAGCGATCAACAAAGGATTTCCCACCGCCGCTGCTGCCTTTCGTTCCGAGAGACTGCCTTTGTAATTTTTAATAACCGATTTTCCAGCGGCCACCGCGCCAGACGAAACAAGAACAATGTGGTAATTGGGCTGAAGCACAGCAACTTGCGCCGCGATTTTTTCAAGGGTCGCCTCATTCACCTCCCCATTAGCATGGGTGATGGAAGAAGAACCAAACTTGATCACTAAAATCGGCTTCGCCATATCAACAATTAAAATCAGGCCAAATATAGCTATTTCTTACGATACAAGGCGATAATACAGGCCCCGTAGCGGTTTCCCATCCATTTTTTGGCCATAAATCGCGTCAAAGGATGTAAAATAGCTGCAAAAAAGGAACCAAAAATACCGGTTAATTGGGCCTTGTAAATCCGACTCTTCTCCGACAAACTCGCTTCCGATTTCAAGATATCAACCAATTCCAAGCCATATAAATCCGCGATTTTACGCAGCGAAATCTCATCCCAAAGCATCACGTGATGCGGAGGCAAGTTTAAGGTGTGATAAGGCTCCAAGGCAAAAAGCAAGGAATGGTTATTAGGTACACTGATGCTCATCAATCCGCCCGAACGAAGCGCATCGACCGATTTTCGTAAGGCAGCATCCACATTTGGTAAATGTTCAAAAATCTGAAAAGAACAAATCACATCGAATTGCCGATCGCCGGTCAGTTCTTCGATGGGCGATTGAATCATATCGAAGCCTTTGGCCCGACAAGCCTCCACCGCAT
>CANHCG010000027.1 GCA_947459055.1 Cytophagaceae bacterium
AATCTGTCAAAATCGACCCCTTGTGGGACGAAGGCTATTATGGTCTAGCCGTATGTCTAACTGAATTAGACAAATGGTTCGAATCTCTTCATTTTTTAAAGAAAGCCCTTAAGCTGAATGAAACGAATCCATTGTACTGGACGGGATTGGCAGATGTAGAAGCTTATTTAGGCAATCCCGTATCAGCCGATGAGGCCTATCAAAAGGCGGTGGAATTGGATTCATTTTTTGCACCTACTTGGATTAAATGGGCCCAATTGCATTATGATTTAGATGATTTTGAAAAGTCGGCCGACATCATGCTTTCCGCCATCGACGAATTACCCGAAGAAGCTGATTTATATTATCGCTCCGCGATTTTCTTAATCAAAGCTGGTCAATTTAAAGAAGCTTTTCATTTTTTAGAATCTGGCCTGCTGTTGGATTTCGAAAAACATGTCATCATGTTTGATTATTTTCCAAATCTAGACACACAAAAAGCTATTTTCAAACTCATTCAACAGTATAAAAAATAAACGATTAACCATTCATCAAAAAATTGACAAAGGCTATGTCTTTTGTATTAATTTCGTTTCTGAAAAAATAAACATCCTCAAACATGAAAAAAATTCTTTTATCAGGTTTGTTTTTTGCGCTGATGATTTCAGCGGCTTTAGGCCAACAAAAAGCAAGCGCCACAAAACCCACTAGTACGGCAGCAACAGCTTCTGCTAGCTTGCCAATCCCGGAAAAAATAACCTCTGCGGAAGGTATTACTGAATATAAATTAGCCAATGGACTAAAAGTTCTTTTATTCCCAGATCCTTCCAAACAAACAATTACAGTTAATATCACTTATTTAGTAGGTTCTCGCCACGAAGGTTATGGAGAAACCGGTATGTCGCACTTATTAGAGCACATGGTTTTCAAAGGAACCAAGGAAAAACACAAAGAAGTAGCGAAAGAAATTTCTGATCATGGTGCCCAATTCAATGGGACTACTTGGTTAGATCGGACGAATTATTTCGAAACTTTTGCGGCAACCGATGAAAATCTAGACTGGGCTTTAGACATGGAAGCGGATCGCATGGTGAATTCACGAATAGCCAAAAGTGAATTAGAAACCGAAATGACCGTGGTACGTAATGAATTTGAAATGGGTGAAAATGACCCAGGAAGTGTGTTAATGGAACGAGTAATTTCCACCGCCTTTTTATGGCATAATTATGGCAATTCAACCATCGGAGCTCGTTCGGATATCGAAAAAGTACCTATCGAGAACCTTCAAGCCTATTATCGTAAATATTACCAACCCGATAATGCTGTATTATTAGTAGCAGGGAAATTTGATCCAATCAAAACATTGGCCTTGGTTAACCAAAAATTCGGAGTTATTCCAAGACCTACTCGGGAACTGACTAAAACATTTACGGCAGAGCCGACTCAAGATGGAGAACGTGAAGTAAGTTTACGTCGGGTAGGTGATGTACAAGTGGTCGGAATGGCCTATCATATTCCATCTGGCTTACATCCTGATTTCGTTGCCTGTGATGTGCTAGCGGATATTTTAACCGATGCCCCATCAGGACGTTTGTACAAAGCATTGATTGATACGAAAAAAGCATCTTCTCAGTTTGGAATGAGTTTCCAATTAAAAGAGCCCGGTTTGGCATATTTTGGAGCAGAGGTGTTAAAGGAAAAATCGATTGATTCGGTGAAGAAAATTATGATTGAAACCATCGAAAATTTTGCTAAAACACCTCCATCGAAAGAGGAAGTGGATCGGATCAAGACCAAAGGCATCAAAAACATTGAATTGTTATTGAACAATGCGCAACGCGTAGGTGTCGGATTATCAGAATATATTGCACAAGGAGATTGGCGTTTATTGTTTCATACAAGAAATCAATTGGAAAAAATTACGCCAGAAGATATCCAACGCGTAGCAGCTAAGTATTATAAGGCATCCAATCGTACATCCGGTATTTTTTACCCAACCGAAAAACCAGAACGTGCTGAAATTCCTGAAGCCAAAGATGTAGCTGAAGTATTAAAAGATTTCAAAGGAAAGGCAGCTGTAGCGGAGGGTGAAGCTTTTGACCCCTCTCCATCGAATATCGATTCTAGAACGAAAACAGAACAAATCGCTGGGATCAAATTAGCTTTATTGCCAAAGAAAACACGTGGAAACTCTGTATATGCCAAAATGACTTTGCGCTTTGGAGATGAAAAATCTTTGCTAGGCACTACGACCGCAGCGGATTTAGCAGCGGATATTTTGAGCAAAGGAACTAAAACGAAGACACGTCAACAATTCCAAGATGAATTAGATAAACTGAAAGCACGTGTTTCTATTTCAGGTGGTGCTACCCAAGCGAACGTTTCCATTGAAACTACTCGGGAGAATTTAATTCCAGCAATGAAATTAGTTGCAGAAGCGTTAAAGCAACCTGCATTCAACGCAGAAGAATTCGAGAAATTAAAGCAAGAGAATCTAACTCAAATCGAGTCACAAAAAAGTGAACCGACTGCGAAAGCTTCAGAAGCATTAGGCATCATGCGGAGTGGTCATTATCCGAAAAATGATGTGCGTTACCAACCGACTATGGCGGAACAAACAGAGCGTTATTCAGCTGCCAAATTAGAAGATGCAATTGCCTTTTACAAAGGATTTTACGGAGCTTCAAATGCGACATTCTCGGCAGTTGGAGATTTCGATGAAAAAGAATTAAAGGCATTAATCACGACTGAATTTGCTTCTTGGAAATCACCTAAACCATTTACCCGAGTTCCTGAAGTATTTAAGGATGTAAAAGCACAGGTAAAATCCATTGAAACACCTGATAAGGCAAATGCGTTTTTCTTGGCCTATCAACCAATCAAAATTTCTGACAATGACCCAGACTATGCTTCATTGGAAATTGCAAATTACATGTTAGGTGGAGGAAGTGGCTTAAGCAGTCGTTTGATGAATCGAATTCGTCAAAAGGAAGGTTTATCTTATGGAGTAGGATCGCAATTTGCGGCAAGTCCGTTGGATCAATCAGGAGCCTTTGTTGGATATGCAATTTATGCCCCTGAGAATATTGCCAAATTAGAAGCTGCTTTCAAAGAAGAAATTGAAAAGGTATTGAAAGACGGATTTACGCAGAAGGAAATCGATGAGGCGAAAAAATCTTGGATTCAATCACGCCAAGTAGGTCGTTCACAAGATAATTCCTTAAGCAGTGTATTGAACAGCAATTTATACTTGAATCGCAGCATGAAATGGTCTGAGGATCTAGAGACGAAGGTTAAAGGATTAACCTCTGAGCAAATTTTACAAGCATCTCGTAAATCAATCGACCTATTGAAAATGTCATTTGTGAAAGCGGGTGACTATGAAGGTGCAGCGAAAAAACAAGCGGAGAAAGCCAAAAATACAAGCTCTGAAACAGGAGCAGTAGGTGGCGCGCCAAAGCCTTAATTGGCCTGCGGCCTTTGGTAGCCTATTTTGCTGCCAAATAGGTCCTACAATTAATGAGAATCAATAAAAAAGGGATGCCAAATGGCATCCCTTTTTTATTGTGATAATTTTAGTAAGAACCAAGCTCGAATTGAAAGGAGCGATTAACAAAATTCGTCAAAAACACCTTCTAGGTGACCGGCAATCATTTCGGCTGAACGACCTTCAATGTGATGGCGTTCAACAAAATGCACCAATTCTCCATCTTTAAATAAGGCAATTGAAGGAGAGGAAGGAGGATATGGCAAGGTATATTCACGTGCCTTTTGAGTGGCCTCTTGATCTACCCCTGCAAAAACAGTTACCAAGTGCGTAGGTTTTTTAGCGGAGGCAGCCACAGCTTCTTTAACTCCTGGACGGGCCGTACGGGCTGAACAACCGCATACCGAGTTAATAAAAAGCAAGGTTGTACCTTCTTTGGCCATCACGTCGGTCACTTCTGAGGCAGCTTTCAATTCTTGAAAACCACCTTCTACGATATCCATCCGCATGGGATGTACTAAATGTTCTGGATACATATTTTTCTATTTATTTAAACGTATAACAAATTACATAAATCCAAGTTCCAATTTGGCCACCTCTGACATCATATCTTGTGAATAAGGTGGGTCAAATGTCAATTCTACCGATACATCGGCAATACCTTCAATTTCCCGAACCGCTTTCTCGATGTCCACCGGGATACTTTCCGCAGAAGGACACGAGGGAGATGTCAATGTCATTAATATATAGACATTTTGAACAGGAAATATTTTAATCTCATAAATCAAGCCCAATTCATAGACATCGACCGGAATTTCAGGATCATAGACCGTTTTGATAGCCTTGACAACTTTTTCTTTCAATTCCGCTTCCGTCATAGGACTTGTTATTGGCTCTTCCATAGGCTTATTGTTGCGCTGAAAAGGCCAACGCATAATTTTTCATTTGTTTAACCATGGCTAATAAGCCATTAGATCGGGTTTGGGCCAAATGCTGACTCATCCCAATCCGATCGATAAAATACAAATCCGCGGCTAAAATCTCTGCCGCTGAATGTGCTGATAAAACACGTATCAACATACTGATTAATCCCTTCACAATCACCGCTTCCGAATCAGCATGAAAGTTGACCACCTCTCCTTCTCTTTCTGCATGCAACCAAACACGGCTTTGACATCCTTTGATGACATTCTCTTCCGTTTTCAAAGTCTCTGACATCGCAGGTAACTTCTTTCCTAAATCAATCAAATATTCATACTTATCTGCCCAATCTTCGAACAAATCGAATTCGGCGATTAACTCATCTTGAATTTCGTTAATACTTTGTGCCATTATCCTAACATTCTTAACGACCTTTCTAGGGCCACAATAAATCGATCTATTTCTTCTAATGTATTATAAAACGCAAAAGAAACGCGACAAGTTCCGACTAATCCATAGCGTTGCATCAAGGGTTGGGCACAATGATGTCCCGTCCGAATCGCTACACCAAATTTATCCAATAAAACGCCTAAATCCTGCGGATGAATTCCTTCCACTACAAAACTTATCACGGCAATTTTCTCAGGCGCAGTTCCCACAATGCGTAGTCCAGGAATAGCCGTTAATTTATCTGAAGCATAGGCCAACAAAGCCTGTTCTTGTTTCATAAGCTCCTCTGCACCATGCGATTTCACATAATCAATCGCCGCACCAAACGCAATTACGTCTGCGATATTGGGTGTTCCCGCTTCAAATTTATATGGCAATTCATTATAGGTAGTCCCTGAAAAAGAAACTTCTTTAATCATTTCCCCACCTCCTTGATACGGTGGCATTTGATCTAATAATTCACGTTTTCCGTAGAGAATACCGACGCCTGTTGGGCCAAATAATTTATGTGCTGAAAATACAAAAAAGTCCATATCCAGTGCTTGCACGTCGATTTCAATATGAGCAACCGATTGTGCCCCATCGATTAAAACTTTAGCCCCTTTCGCATGGGCTAAGGAAATGATGGTGGCAATGGGATTTATTGTACCAATGGCGTTGGAAACATGGTTAACGGCGACTAATTTAACCTTGTCATCCAACTGCTTCTCAAAGGCCACTAAGTCCAATACGCCTATGTCATCTACTGGAATCACCTCGATGATGGCACCCGTTTCTTTGGCAATCATTTGCCAAGGTACAATGTTCGAATGATGTTCTAGATTTGAAATCAAGATTTTATCGCCGGCCTTAAAGGTCGATCGACCAAAGGTTTGCGCCACTAAATTAATCCCCGCAGTCGTTCCAGAGGTAAAAATAATTTGATCACTGGAAGGCGCATGGATAAAATCACGCACCTTAGCGCGAGTTAATTCATAGGCTGTAGTTGCCCGTTCAGCAAGGGTATGAAGTCCTCGATGAATGTTTGCATTATCGAATTGATAATAATGCGCAAGAGCATCCATGACCGATTTAGGTTTTTGGGTTGTCGCAGCATTATCGAAATAAATCAGCTGGGAACCATTTACTTGTTGGTCCAAAACCGGAAAATCAGCACGTACATTCTTGATATCCACTAGGCTTCCCATGATTGCTCAATTTTTTGAATGATTTTGGCGGATAAATAGTCCCGTAAAGAGATGATTTCGACTTTATCAATGACTTGTTGGACAAAGGCCAACAACAATAAAGTCCGAGCTGCATCCGCTGAAATTCCTCGAGAACGCATGTAAAATAAGGCCTCTTCACTTAATTGACCCGTTGTAGTTCCATGGGAACATTTTACATCGTCGGCCCAAATTTCCAATTGGGGTTTCGTATTCATCGTGGCCCGGTCGGAGGCCAATACATTTTTGCAACTTTGAAAGGCGTTCGTTTTTTGCGCGTCTTTTCTGACAAAGATTTTGCCATTAAAAACACCGGTGGCATTCCCTAATAAAACCCCTTTATATAGTTCATTCGATTCCGAATGTGGCATGCGATGATCGACAACGGAGTGGTTATCCATCAATTGTCCTTCGCCAGGCACATACAATCCATTTAGATTGGAAACAACATTAGGCCCTTCGATGTAGAAATGTAAATTATTCCGAACAAAGGTACCATTGATCGAAAAGGTAAACATATCGACTTGGCTATTCGCCGCCTGGTAAATAAAAGTATGATCGACTAGCGACACGCCATTTCCCAAGTCTTGGTCTTTGTACAAGGTCAAATGCGCTTGTTCACTAAGCCAGATTTCCAAGGCATAATTAGAAAATAAAGTAGAATTAGATCCTTTGGAAGCCTGTTGTTCAATCCAGGTCAAGGATGCACCTTCCTCCAAATACAGAATAATTTTTCCTTGAATCACGGCAGGTTCAGCTTGGGCTTCCAAAATGAACTGGTGAACTATCGAAATATCTAAAGGAGTTCCTTTATGGACACAAAAAACGAACGGATTTTGATTAAACGCATCGTTTAAATGGTAAAGCGAATTTTGATCTAATAAAGGATTGCGTTTCTCGTAAAGCGCTTTAAATCCAGCATTTTGATTTAAAAACTGATTTAATGGAACACAAGTTAGCCCTTCGGGCAAATCACCTAATATGGAAGTTTGCCCGTTCAAGTTTTGGACGGTCAGGCTTTGTTGGAACGCAGGAACGGCCACCGCGTGGGTGAAAGTTTCCGGTGTCCAGCGCCAAGAAATCTCATTGAATGATTTTAGGGAGGCGTATTTCCATTCCTCCCATTTGTTGGTCGGAAAGCCCATCTCCATAAAATTAGTCAAGCTTTCAGAAGAAGCACTTGATAATTCAGACAGATTGACTAGGGTATTTTTTGTATCGCTATGCAACATCTTGATTAATCTAAAGCTGAGATAATCCAATCGTAACCACGCTCTTCTAATTCCAGGGCGAGATCTTTGGTACCGGATTTAACGATTTTTCCTTTGTATAATACGTGAACAAAATCGGGAATGATATAGTCCAACAGGCGTTGGTAATGTGTCACTACAATCGTGGCATTATCAGGTGACTTTAATTTGTTAACACCTTCAGCCACGATGCGAAGGGCATCGATGTCAAGACCTGAATCAGTTTCATCGAGAATGGCTAATTTAGGCTCTAAAACGGCCATTTGAAAGATTTCATTACGCTTTTTCTCGCCACCAGAGAAACCTTCGTTAAGAGCTCTACTTAATAAGGATTGATCGATATTCACATAAGCCATTTTTTCTTTAAACATTTTCAAAAATTGTACCGCGTCCATAGCTTCTTCTCCGCGGTACTTGCGGATTTCATTGACCGCTGACTTCATAAAATTCGTCGTAGATACACCAGGTATTTCTACAGGATATTGAAAAGCTAAAAATAAACCTTCTGCAGCCCGCTCTTCTGGCGCTAGGTCTAATAAATCTTTGCCTAAAAAATCAACAGAGCCACTTGTTACTTCGTAATCTTCACGACCCGCCAATACGGACGCTAGGGTAGATTTTCCAGAACCATTTGGACCCATGATCGCATGAACTTCTCCGGCCCTTACTTCAAGGTTAATCCCTTTTAATATTTCTTTCTCTCCTATTCGAGCATGTAAATCTTTAACTGAAAGCATCATTTTGTTTGAATTTTCAATGGAAGCACAAAAATAAGGCCTTAAATTTTGAAAAACCACAGTTTATTTAGATTCACTCTAAATAAACCTGATTTTTTTCAAAAAAACATGTACATTTGTGCTTCAGAATTTAAATAAAGACATCATGATTACGATCACGGAATTAGCGGCGAATCGAATTAAGGAATTAAGAACCAAAGAAGGCTTGACGGAAGAATTTAATATTCGGGTGGCTGTTGAGGGTGGCGGTTGTTCTGGTTTGATGTATAATTTAGATTTTGCTTCGGCCCCTCAGGCGAATGACATGATTTTTGAGGACAAAGGTGTTAAGGTGATGGTGGATAAAAAATCAATCTTGTATTTAGCGGGAACCGAATTAGATTTCTCAGACGGATTGAATGGGAAAGGTTTTCAATTTAAGAATCCAAATGCCTCGCGCACTTGCGGTTGCGGGGAGAGTTTCTCAATTTAAAAAGGAATTGGACTTTGTTTGGCATCTAAAATAAAAGGACTTAGCCACTCATATACTTGAAAAATGGGCAAACCCATAACTGTATAAAAAGAACCTTCTAAGTTGGCGATTCCGGCCATTCCGATAAAATCTTGGACTCCATAGGCGCCCGCTTTGTCCATTGAACTACCTCCACGGACGTACCAATCGATTTCCCATTGGGCCAATGATCGGAATGTCACATTTGCTGCATCTGTTTTTGTTTGTAATCCCAAAGGACTTTTTAAGGTAATTCCAGTAATGACTTGATGCGTTTTTCCTGATAATTGAGATAGCATGTCGAATGCCTCTTGTTTTGTGGCCGGTTTATTTAAAATCTTACCTGCTAAAATCACAACCGTATCAGCTGCTAAAATCAAGGCATTCGGGTGAACATCACTGATTGCTAAAGCTTTGCGTTTCGACAAAACAGCCGGAACCTCTTCTAAAGGCAAGCCTACCTCAAAGGATTCATCTACATCAGAGGGCAATACAGAAAATAAAAAACCTGCCTGACCTAAAATTTCTTTCCGACGAGGAGAATTACTTGCCAAAATCAAAGGATACTGAAGTGAAAATGTTGTTTGCATAGCCCAAAAATAAAAAAATAATTTAAAATCACTTGCAATTAATGTTATTACATTTAATTTTACGACATCAAATTTTAATTCCATGGGAATAGCTGAAGAATTAAAGCAAAGTCATTTTCAGACGGAGGCGACGAAGGCGATTGTGAATGTGATATACACGGGCAATTGGATTATTCAGCGGCAACAGGAAATGTTTAAACCGTTTGGGGTGACGATGCAGCAATACAATGTTTTGCGAATTTTGAAGGGTCAACAGGGGAAACCGATGACGGTGTTGGCGATCACGGAGCGGATGTTGGATCGTATGTCAAATGCATCGCGCTTGGTGGATAAGTTATTGGAGAAGCAATTGGTCGAGCGGCGGCAATGTCCAAATGATCGAAGGGCGGTTGATATTGTCATATTACCAGCGGGTTTAGCTTTATTGGAGCGTATGGAAGGAGATTTGAAAAAATTAGGTAAAAAAATTGAAGCTATGGGGAATGAGAATTTGTTGCGATTGAATGAATTATTAGACGAGTTTAGAACGAGTATTTTTTAATTTAAAATTATATACATATGTCAATTATTGAAAATCTTTCATGGCGTTATGCCGTGAAAAAAATGAATGGAAACGTGGTTTCGGATGAAAAAATTGAGACATTATTGGATGCAATTCGCCTATCTGCTTCTGGTTTTGGTTTACAGCCTTATCAAATTTTCGTAATTCAAAATCCGGAATTGAAGGCAAAAATTCAGCCAATTGCTTACGGTCAACCGCAAACGGTCGAGTCTTCGCATTTATTGGTTTTTGCTGCTTGGAATGAAGTTACTGAAGAGAAGATCGATGCGTTTATGAATTTAGTGGCTGAAACTCGTAGTTTGCCATTGGAGGCCTTGGCGGATTATCGGGGTGCGATTGCAGGTTCAATGCTCGGACGCCCGAAGGAAATGCAGGCGAATTGGGCAGCCCGTCAGGTTTATTTGGCGATGGGAACTGCATTAACAGCGGCAGCAGAATTGAAAATCGATACGACACCAATGGAAGGATTTGCACCAGCCAAATTAGATGAATTATTGGGATTAGAGGCGAAGGGATTGCATTCGGTGTTGATGTTGGCCATCGGAGAACGCGATGAGGCGAATGATTACATGGTGAACGCGGCCAAAGTACGTACCCCATCAAATGAATTATTTGAACGAATGTAAGCGTTTGAATTCGTTTTTTTAGAAAGGGCCTTCGGGCCCTTTTTTTATGCCTTAAATTCATCAAGTAACTGATCAACTTTATTCATTTTATGAATTATTTAGTCTAAAACCGAATAAGGACTCAGGTCCTATACCGGCTAATTTTATCATGTCAACGCGGAGACATTTAATCAATTTTTAATCTTTAAACAGCAACAAAAATGAAACGTGAATTATTGGATATACGCCAAATGGGTGTATGTGAATTGTCGATGAGTGAATTATTGACCATCGATGGCGGAGGTTTCTGGAACACACTAGGTATTATTTTAGGTGTGGCAACGGTAGTGGCAGCATTGGTATTGGTCGGCCCGGTGGCTTTAATTGCAGCCCTATAAATAAACATGATCATGAAAAAATGGGAAATGCAGGTCAACGCCTGGGAGTCATTGTCTGAGCAAGAAATGATGGAAATTCATGGAGGAAATTGGTGGTCCGATTTTAAGGTAGGATTTAAGGAAGGTTTTGATTGGGCGGTTGATGTCTTGAGGGAGCTTGGTAAACTTATTTCTCCAAAAACGAGTAGAAGCCAATAACGAAGGAGGTTTTATTACCTCCTTCTAATAACCAAATCATATGAAAAAAATGGCATTTCTATTTTTTTTAATGGCTTTATATACAAGCTGTGCCCAAGAATTTATTCATGGAAAAATCGTGCAGTCGAATAGCTTGGAGCCCTTGCCCTTTGCTACCGTGCTTCTTGGAAAATCCGGCACTATCAGTGATGAAAAGGGAAAATTTTCAGTAAAATCTAATCCAAAAGAAGGCTTCATACAGGTTTCTTATGTAGGGTATAAAACACAACGAGTTTCTCTGGCAGTACTCAAAAAAGATCCTGTCGTTGAGATGGAACCAAGTAGCCAGGAATTGCTAACCGAGGTCAAGATAAGTAATGGCGCTGATGATATTTTACGCCAGGTCATTGAAAAATATCCGACTAATTATTCAGCTAAGCCATATTCGGTCATAGGGACTCAATGGGAAGATTCGAGGGTGGGAAGCAAAACAAATTACTATTTAGAGGCGACGTTGCGAGGAATTATTCTTTCA
>CANHCG010000028.1 GCA_947459055.1 Cytophagaceae bacterium
TCCATTGGGCCACATCTTTACGCTGTTCAGCTAAATAGTGACAATAAGCAATCACTTGATGATGATAGGTAAATTGGTTATCCTATTGGATCCCAATTTACCTATCATCATCAAGTGATTGCTTATTGTCACTATTTAGCTGAACAGCGTAAAGATGTGGCCCAATGGATTTCCTACGGAAAAACAAATGAAGATCGTGAATTAGGTCAAATGATTATTACTTCTCCAGCTCTTAGGGATTCCCTCGAAATTTATAAAAAATGGCATCAAGAGGTTATTCAGGGTCGAATTGCTTATCAAAGTGTTCAAAGTAAATTGCCTGTAATTATCAATTTGTCTTTTAATGTTCATGGCAATGAGGCGGCAGGCACGGAGGCTGCTTTAGAAACCTTATTCTATTTATTGGGTCCTTCATCTGATTTCCAACAAGCCTCCAAAAATAAACGATACATAATTTTAATTGATCCTTGTATTAATCCTGATGGTCGGGAAGCCTACGTGACACAATTTCGTCGACGTAATTTTATTCCCCTCGGAAACTCAGATCCGTTCGATCAAGAGCATTTCGAAGGTCAAATCAGTGGTCGTTATAATCATTATTTCTTTGATTTAAATCGGGATTGGGTTTGGCAAACGCAGAAAGAGACAAAACAGCGCTTACGTTTTTTTCAAGCTTGGTTACCCATGTTTCACGCAGATTTTCATGAACAGAGTTACCAACATTCCTATTATTTCCCACCCGCCGCCAAACCTTATTTAAAGTATTTGTCCAGTGAAACGAAGGCCCTGCAAGAGCAAATTGGAAAATCATTTGCGCAAGTATTTGATCAAGAAAAATGGCCGTATTTCACATCCGAAGTATATGATTTATTATATCCAGGTTATGGGGATACTTATCCTATTTTAAATGGGGCATTAGCCATGACCTTGGAACAAGGAGGTATTCGCGGCGGATTGCAGGCAAAAAAATCAAATGGAGATACCATTTCTTTGAAAGAACGAGTAAAACATCATTTTTATATAGCCAAAAATATCATTACCTGGTCCTTGGTAAACAAAGAATCACTTAAGTCTGCTTTTTATGGTAATCACGAACAAGCGCGTAACCTTCCCAAAAATGAATTTAAATCATATGTGATACCTGCTAAACAAATTGAGAAGGCAAAAGACTTACTTTCATTGCTCAAACAAAATCGGGTCATTTATGGACTTGCCAACAAATCCCTGACTACATCAGCCTATTCATATAAAGAAGATCGAGTTCTTATTAATCAGAAAATAGAAAAGAATGATTTGGTTATTTCGGCTTATCAGTCGGCGAGTCCCATGATTCAAACCTTATTAGATCCACAAATTGCACTTGAGGATTCGGTGACTTACGACATTACCGCATGGAATTTATTTAAATTACATGGCATTGAGGCATTGGGTTTAAAGGAAAGAATAGAACCTAAAGAAGATGTTCTTTCGTCAAACCAGGGTACCATCACTTGGAATGAACAATCGAAAGGCGTCTTTTTAACCCCTGTGGCCGGTTCATTTGATTTTGCTATAATTCAACAAGCACAAGCGCTAGGAATTCCAATCGTATTTAACGACAAGGCAGTCGTGGTAGAAGAAAAAACGATTCCTCAAGGAACGTTATTTTTCCTGAAAAATGATAAAAATGTTTCATCATTTCAAACGTGGTTTACCAATCAAGTGGCCAAATATCCCAAAATTACCCAATTTACCACGTATCGGTTTCAAGGGGCGGATCTAGGTTCGGAGCATTTTAAATACCTAAAAAGAATGAATGTAGCCATACTAACAGATGCGGCGGTTGATGTGAATTCTCTCGGCGAATTATTACATTACCTACAAGTGAAATTAGGTATCCAACCTTCTGTTATTCCTTTAAATCAGATTTTTAAATCGGATTTGGCCAACTACACGCATCTTATTTTTCCAAATGGAACCTATTCTACTTTAAACAATTCATCTCAGGTTTTATTAAATGATTGGGTTCAGAAAGGTGGGCTTAGTATTTTAATGGAAGACGCAAAGGATTTAGTAGATACGAAATCAAGGGAAGAAGAATTTAAGGCAAAAAAAGATACGCTTGCTAAAGAAATACCTTATGCTGATCGAGAGCGAATGGAAATTTCAAATACGCTGAGTGGGAATATGGTTCAGGCAAATGTTGAAAATTCACATCCTTTTATGTTTCGTTTGCCGTCTCAACTATATTTTTTAAACCAAGCCACAGCATTGTATTCAGTGGATAAAGCTTGGAATTCCTTACTTAAAACTGGTACTAATCCTAAATATTTAGGTTTCTTAGGTGCTAATTTTGTTAAATTATTACCTTCTAGTAGTTTTTTTGCAGTCAAAGAAAAAGGCAAAGGAAAGTTTGTTTGGTTCGGATTTAATCCATTATTTAGGGCTATTCCTTCAGAAGCTAATACTATTTTAGACAATTGTTTACTTTACTCATCTTATTAAATGATAAAATATCTTAGCCTCCTTATTCTTTGTTCAGTTTCTTTATTTGGACAGGAAATTAAACCAATTTTGCCTCTACCCTCCGCAAAGCAATTGACCTGGCAATCACTGGAATATTATGGTTTTGTGCATTTCAATATGAATACCTTCACTGATGCAGAATGGGGTGAAGGGAAAGAGAATCCTAATACATTTAACCCAACGGATTTGGATTGCGAACAATGGGCTCGCATTGCCAAAAAAGCTGGTATGAAAGGACTTATTTTGACAGCCAAACACCATGATGGATTTGCCTTATATCCTAGTAAATATACAAAGCATAGCGTAGCAAATTCATTATGGAAAAATGGTAAAGGAGATGTAGTTCGTGATTTATCAAATGCTTGTAAGAAATATGGCTTGAAATTAGGTATCTATTTATCTCCTTGGGATCGTTACCACCCAGATTATGGAACGGATGCGTATAACCAAGTATATGCGAATATGCAAAAGGAATTATTAACTCAATACGGACCAATTTTTGAGTTTTGGTATGATGGCGCTAACGGAGAAGGTCCAAATGGGAAAAAACAAGTGTATGATTGGCCTTTGTTTCATGCTATGGTAGAAAAATATCAGCCACAGGCGGTACAATTTTCGGATTCAGGACCTGATATTCGTTGGGTCGGTAATGAGCGCGGTTACGCTTATGACAAAACTTGGAGCCCGATCAACCGGGATGAGATTTATCCAGGTTATCCTAAATTTGATGCTTATAAAAATGGCCAGGAAAATGGTTCTCATTGGGTAGCTCCTGAAGTAGATGTTTCAATTCGACCGGGTTGGTATTATCATAAAGATCAAGACAATAAGGTCAAAACACCAGATTCTTTGATGAAAATTTATGTGGCTTCTGTTGGAAGAAATTCAAATCTATTATTAAATATTCCTGTTGATCGTCGGGGCTTAATTCATGAGAACGATTCTGCTTCCATGATGGGTTTTGCGGCTATTCGAAAAATAGGTCTTCAGAATTTATTACCTAAATCAACGCAAATCATGTCATCAACTGCAGTAAATGGGCATTTTTCGCAATTAATAAATCATCCAATTAAAGGAGCTTATTGGGCCGCGAAAGAAACAGATGCTACACCATATTTATTGTTATCCTTAAAACAGCCGTTGTTAATGAATGCCTTGGTACTTCAGGAGCCGATAGCGATGGGTCAACGAATCAAAAAATTTCACGTCGAGATCACCAATACCTTAGGAGAGATAGAACGTATTAACCTGCAAACCATTGGAAATAAACGAATTATACCCTTTAAACAAAGAAAGGTGAGTTCGATTAAAATCACTTTTGATGAATCACGTGGGCAGGTGCTGATTTCTAATTTGGAATTATTGAATCTTATTTCAACACGTAACGAACCGCTTTACCAGTAAATGTAAAGCCATTTGCTTTCTGCGTACTGTATACTTGATATTTTACATCAATAAGTGCGCCCGCTCCCAAATCGATGGCTTTTTCAACCATTTGATTTAAAATTTCCTGTTTCTTCAACTGGTGATTTCCACGGTTAAGCATTTTTCCATTCACTAGTTGATTTTCCTCCAATGGACTTTCGCCCGACATCGTGATCGATTCGATTAGCTCAAAAGATTGTTTTGGTTTTTCAGTAAAATACAAAACATCAATCTCGTATTTTTTAGGGATTTCAAAACCTAACCCATCTTTACGCTCGTAAGAACCATCCTTAAAGTTAGGGTTGTAATAGCTTGTCGGCTGAAGATTTTTTCCGCACGAAAGTAAAGCAATCATGGCCAATAGGCCGACAATCCTAGATGGATTCTGAATCATAGATTAAGACTTTATCCCATAAATGGGCGCAATTTTTGATAAATTCAAGATGAACTGGGGCAATTTGATAATAATCATGCCCTGCTTCATCTGCAAAGGTGGTTAACAAACAATAATCGTATGAACGATCAATAACTGGGCGGTCTGTACCTGCCGGTTTTCCTACATTAAAGTGAACGACTGTTTCTATGGTACCTAACGAACTTACGCCCGCTTCAAATAATTTAATATCAGCTTCGCTTAAGCCTTTTTTTAACCAAAAATTTACTACGTGTACAAACATGATTTAATTGTTTAATTGTTCTTGTTGGCTTATCGCCGCTAATTTCTCGCCCAATTCTTTCGAAGCAGATGCTAAGGGCATACGTACTTGACTATTCATTAATCCTATATTTTCAAGAATTTTCTTTACCCCAACTGGATTTCCTTCTTCATATAAAAAAGGGTCGATGGTTAAAAATGCACCTAATGATTTTTGTGCTTTTTTGAAATCTCCAGCGAGTGCTGCATGAATCATTTCGGTGAATTGTGATGGGTAGGCATTGGCTATAACTGACATAACCCCTACTCCTCCTATGGAAATAATGGGTACGGCTTGCACATCATCACCTGAGATTAACAAAAAATCTGCTGGTTTATGATAAGCAATTTCCATGCATTGTTCGATTACGCAAGATGCTTCTTTTACCCCAATAATATTTTCATGTTCGGCCAGCTTTAAAATAGTACTTGCCGACATATTAATACCCGTTCTACCTGGGATATTATACATGATAACAGGCACTGGAGAGGCATCCGCCACTGCTTGATAATGGGCTATAACGCCCCTTGCACTTGGTTTATTGTAATAAGGACAAACAGAAAGAATCGCATCGATTCCACTGAAATTTGTCTCCTTAATCTGCTTAACTAGGTTTTCTGTATTATTTCCCCCTAAGCCATAAACGATGGGTAGGTTTTTTTGATTAGCCTCTTGTATAGTGGCTACAATTCGTTTTTTTTCATCTGCTGTGGTGGTTACGGATTCACCGGTGGTTCCTTGTACCACTAAATAATCCACACCGCCGTTGGATACATGTTGAACCAATCGTGTTAAACCTGCATAGTCGATGGAATAATCGGCTAACATAGGTGTAACTAGTGCGGGGGCAACTCCGTGAAATTTGGGTAATCGGTTATTCTGCATACGTTAATTCAGCATTTGAAGAAATTCGTCTTCACTAATCATTTTAATGGATAATTGTTTTGCTTTTTCTAGTTTCGTCGGACCCATTTGGTCCCCGGCAACTAAATAATCCAATTTCGCGGAAATGCTTGAGACTACCTTTCCACCATGGGCTATTATTTTTGCTTTCAATTCGTCTCGTTCGAAATTCTTGAAAACCCCCGAAATTACAAAACTTTTGCCTACTAAATGGGTTCCTTCGAGAACTATTTCCGTAATTTCTTCAGATAATTGAACACCTGCTGCCTTAAGTCTTGATAAGGTATTTTGATTCGCTTCTTTAGATAAATAATCTAATACACTTATCGCGATTCGTTCCCCTATTTCAGGGACAGCTATCAAATCTTCGAAGCTTGCTTGTTGTAAATTTTCAATTGAATGAAATTGTAACACTAATTTTTCAGCGATCGTTGCGCCTACATGACGAATTCCTAAACCAAATAACACCTGTCTAAACGGTATACTTTTTGATTTTTCGATAGCTGACAAGATATTTTGAATTGATTTGGCCTGAAATCCTTCGAGTCCGATGAAATTTTCAGCCTTTACATCATACAGGTCCGCGATTTCACAAACGATTCCTTTTTCAAATAATAGATCGATGGTTTCAGTTCCTAAATTTTCAATGTTTAATGCCTTTCGTTGGATGAAATGCTCAATTTTACCTTTTATTTGTGGAGGACAAATGGAATCATTTAAACAATAATGATTGGCCTCGCCTTCTAATCTTTGTAAAGAACTCCCGCACGCGGGACAGTTTTTAGGAAAATCAAACAAGGAACTTTCCCCTTTTCTTGCTACTACATCTACACCAGTGATTTTCGGAATGATTTCCCCTCCTTTTTCTATAAATACTTGATCTCCATGTCGCAGATCGAGCCGTTCCATTTCATTTGCATTATGAATGGATGCTCGTTTGATGACTGTTCCGGCTAAATAAACAGGCTTTAAATTGGCAACGGGAGTGATATTTCCAGTTCGACCTACTTGAAAATCAATGCTTTCAATTGCTGTTTTGGCTATTTCAGAAGGATATTTAAAGGAAATGGCCCAGCGAGGAGATTTGGCGGTGTAACCTAAACGTTCTTGTTGGCCAAAATCATTTATTTTTATCACAATCCCATCAGTATGCAAAGGTAGTTCATGCCTCTTTTCAGCCCAGTCTGCGATATAGGTTAATACCTCAGCAATGTTTTGGCATTTTCGCCAAGTGGGTGAGACAGGGAATCCTTCCGAAGTTAGGTGGTTTATACTATCCTCGTGCGTCTGAAATGGATTCTCATTTCCTAAATAAGCATAAACGAAACATTCCATATTTCGTTTAGCTACTTCAGCGGAGTCTTGCATTTTAAATGTACCCGATGCCGCATTTCGGGGATTGGCTAATAGTGCTTCTCCTTTTCGGTTTTTTTCTTCATTGATTTGATTAAAGGAACTAATAGGCATATAACCTTCACCTCTTAATTCAAATTCAGCGGGAAAAACCTTTGATTTAACTTGTAGTGGTAAAGATTTAATGGTTTTCACATTATTTGTTATATCATCTCCCCGGGTACCATCACCCCGTGTGACACCTTTGATTAACTTTCCATTCTGATACCAAAATGAGAGTGCCACACCATCAAATTTTAATTCGCAAATGTATTCAAATGCCTCTTCGCCCAATGCTTTTTTAATTCGTTCATCAAATTCCTCTAAATCTTGAGCATTGTACGTATTTCCCAAGGAAAGCATGGGAAATTGGTGAGTAACTGAGGCGAAGTTTTTGGTAATGGTGCCTCCTACTCGTTGTGTAGGACTATTGGGATTGGCAAATAAAGGATATTCGGATTCAAGTTTTTGAAGTTGTGCTAATAATTGATCGAAAGCCTGATCGGATATAAGGCTGGTGTTTTGTTGATAATAGGCCTCATTATACGCATTTAGCTGTTCAATCAGGGCATCCATCTGTTGTCTTACATCCATACGAAAAAATTATCTTATAAAGTTAAACGGAATCTAGGTAGAAATAAACCTTAGCAAATAATTTTCATACCTTTGCAAGATGAAAAATTTGATCATAGCTCCTTCTGTGTTAGCTGCGGATTTTGCCCAGCTCGGATCTGAAGTTCAGATGTTACAAGAATCGAAAGCCCAATGGATTCACATCGATGTCATGGATGGGGTTTTTGTTCCGAATATTTCATTTGGTTTCCCAGTAATAGAGGCAATCAAAAAGCATACAGATAAATTTTTGGATGTTCATTTAATGATAGTCCAACCGGAAAAATACCTCGAGCAATTCGCTAAAGCTGGTGCTCATATGATTACGGTACATTTCGAAGCCTGTCCGCATATTCACCGGACTATCCAACAGATTAAAAGTTTAGGTTGTCAAGCAGGCGTTGCGATTAATCCTGGTACCCCTGTACATTCTTTACGGGATATAATTGCGGATATTGATTTAGCGCTCATCATGTCGGTTAATCCGGGATTTGGAGGTCAACAATTTATACCAAATGCAATTAATAAAACTAAAGAATTAGCCAGAATGGCTTCTGAGGCCGGTAATAATAAAATTTATATCGAAATTGATGGGGGTGTTTCCTTGGCGAATGCACCAGCATTGATTGAGGCCGGCGCGAATGCCCTAGTAGCTGGAAGTTTTGTTTTTAATTCAAAGGATCCCAAAGAAACGATAAGTCAATTAGTTGGCTTAGTCAAATAAATAATTCATGAAGCTATTCCCAAAAGCTCTTTTGGTCGTATTCGTAGCTTTACAATCCTGGACTCTTTATGCTCAAAAAATTCAATGGGCCTCTAAAATCATTTCTGTTTCGAGTGAGTATACGGATCCTTTGCTAGCCAAGGAGTTCAAGGCGATTCATGTGCTGGGTAGGCCAAGTAAATATCCTAAATTTCAAAATTCCCCTAGTGCATGGCAATCCTTAACGCCCGATAATCCCGCTGGAGAATACATTATCGTTGGTTTTGATACCACCCAAATTGTCAAACAAGTAGCTATTTTCGAGAATTTTGGCGCAGGTTCCATTAGTCGAATTGACGCCTTAGATAACAATAACAAACTCTATTTATTAAAAGAATTCCCAAGCCCTTATGCCAAAGCAAATGGACAAGTCACTTATGTCCAATTGCCCGTGTCCACACCCTATAAAGTACGGGGTATTAAAATATCTATGAATTCTGAGCGAATTAAGGGCTTTTCTCAAATCGATGCTGTGGCTATATCGGATGAAGATAAAAGTGTCGAAGAAAGTGTAAGACTCGTTCCAGAACCGAATGCCATGTATTTCAAAGAAAACCTAGGGAATGCGATTAATTCAGCCTACAATGAGATTTGCCCCGTAGTAAGTCCAGATGGGAAGAAGATCTATTTTACACGTTGGAAACACCCTGATAATCTAGGAAAAGATAAAAATCAGGACATTTGGTTTTCGACCTTAAAAGAGGATAAATCTTGGTCCAAAGCTCAATTATTTTCAGCACCGATCAATAATGAAGAAAATAATGCCGTTTGTGGTATCTCCTTAAATGGAAAAACTATTTTGTTAAATAATGTCTATGGTAAAGATGGACAAATGGAAAAAGGGGTTTCCATGTCATTTTTGTTACGAACAGGTGATTATAGTTTTCCCAAGGCGCTTAAAATTTTAAATTTTAAAAATCGGTCTGAATTTTCCGAGTATACCTTGGCCCCTAATGGCAAAGTACTCTTAATGACCACCGAAACGAAAGATTCTTATGGCGGAAAGGATATTTATGTTTCTTTTTTAAAATCTGATGATTCGTGGACCGAACCCAAAAATATTGGTCCAGTCGTGAATACAGGTGAATCGGAAAGTACTCCCTTTATAGCCCCAGATGGAGTGACTATGTATTTTTCCTCCAGTGGACATGTTGGCTATGGAAATAATGATATTTTTTTAACTCGTCGATTGGATGATTCCTATTTGAATTGGTCCGTTCCTGAAAATGTGGGTCCTGTGGTGAACACGCCTCAATGGGATGGATATTTTTCCGTAGCTGCCCAAGGCGATTATGCCTATTTTAGTTCTGTTGAGAATTCCTTGGGAGCGGAAGATATTTTTAGAATTAAAATACCACCTAAAGTCAAGCCGTTGACTTTGGTACAAATCAATGGTTCTGTTGTCAATGAAGAGAATAAAGAGCCAATTGCAGCAAAAATCTTGATTCGTGGGCAGTCTTTGGGAGATTCTTTAGCGGTTGATTTTGATCCATACAATGGTGATTTTAGTTTTATGTGGCCGGCGAAAAAACCTTTTTTAATCGAAGTGAAATCCAAGGGATATATTTCCAAAGTAGAGCGCTTTGATTTTAGTAAAGAACCTGGATTTAAATCTGTGAATCGGCAATATGCATTGTCGGCTTTGCAGTTAAATAAGCAGTTTAATTTACCGACAATCAATTTTGCGCAAAGTAAAGCCGATTTATCCCCTGATTCTTTTGATGAGTTGGATAATATAGTTTCCATTTTGCGTGAGAATCCAAGTTTTGGTATTCTTTTGGAAGGACATACGGATAATCAAGGTGATTGGAATGAAAATTTAAAATTATCGTTAAATCGAGTTGAAAGTGTGCGTGATTACCTTGTTGTGAAGGGGATTCAGAAAGAGCGGATACGTGTTAAAGGTTGGGGTGGCACCAAACCCCTCATGAGTAATATGGTGGAGGAACGTCGACGATTTAATCGAAGGGTTGAATTTACTTTATTTGCAAACGAATGAAAGGGGCTCAAGAAATCTATTTTAATCAATTAAATGGCATCCGCTTTGTGGCTGTATTTTTGGTATTAATGGACCATTGGTTAGTTCCCATTATGCCCTTCCCTACAGGTCATTTGGGTGTAGTTATCTTTTTTGTTTTGAGCGGCTTTTTAATTACTCGAATTTTGTTCGAAAGTGCTGATCAGGTACGTGTTTTTAACGTATCTCCTTGGAAAAAATTGCTTCGCTTTGTTTATCGCCGATCTTTACGAATTTTTCCAATTTATTACTTGGTCTTAATTTTAGGTTTACTCCTTAATGTTTCCAATTTTAAAGAAATTTGGCCATTTCTATTTAGCTACACGCCAAATCTCTATATGATGTGGAAGGGGTCATGGCTGGGCGTTTGGGATCATCTTTGGTCATTAGCGGTGGAGGAGCAATATTATTTGGTGTTTCCTTATTTTATCTTGTTTTTATCGCAAAAGAAATACCGATATGTATTCTTCAGCATGCTGTTGATTGGTCTTGCTTGTCGATGGTATTATTTTACCAATTTTTCTCACGCATGGATCGAATCAAATTGGTTAGTCTCCTATGTGAATCCCCTTGGAGCGATTGATTGTTTTGGAATCGGCGGAATTTTGGCCTATTTGTTTCATTATGAGAAGACGAGGTTTTTAACTCTTTCAAAGTCCTATTTACCTGTTTTGGGAAGTTTAATTTTGTTTATTTTGGTCCTTTGGGCGTCTTCTACATCAAACCATTTGTATGATAATATTTGGTTTATGGTTTTGGAAAGAAGTTTTGCTGCCTTATTTGCCTTTTTTTTAATTGCTTTAGCAGTTGCAGAAAAACAATCCCAATGGGCTACATTTTTAACGCAGTCATGGGTATCCTATCTTGGAAAAATATCCTATGGGCTGTATCTATACCATAATTTTATCTATAATTATTATCATACGAAGGGCAATACGCTTTGGGGCTATTTAACGGATCATTATTCCGTATTTCGTTTAGAATTTTTTAATTTAGCTGTTCCAATTTTTATAATCAATTTGATTATATTAATTCTGGTGGCCAGTTTTTCTTGGTTTTTTATAGAAAAAC
>CANHCG010000029.1 GCA_947459055.1 Cytophagaceae bacterium
GATAAGCACGCGTTCATTTGTCACATCGGTCATATATCCGATAGCGGATACGTCGGCCAATTTCTCCACTTTTTCAAAATCTGCCTGTGACACCGTGAACACTAATTCATAATCCTCTCCCCCATTTAGTGCGGCAGTTAAGGGGCTAAGATTAAATTCAGTGGCCGACAAATACGTCTCATCGTCAATGGGAATATTTTTTTCAAAAATCCGGGCGCCTGTATTCGAGGCTTGGCAAAGGTGGATGATTTCTGAGGCGAGGCCATCAGAACAATCAATCATGGAAGTGGGAACCACGCCTAATTCCTTCAATTCGTGTAGAATATCGAAGCGGGCCATGGGTTTTAATTGACGCATCACCACATAACTTTTCCCGTCCAATTCCGGTTGCATACTTGGATTTGCAAGATAGACTTGTTTTTCCCGTTCGAGGGATTGAAGTCCTAAAAGGGCCCCGCCTAGGTCTCCGGTCACACAGATGACATCGTTCGCTTTTGCACCAGAACGCTTGGTGAGTTCGGAGGAAGAAACGAGTCCGAGGGCGGAGACGGAAATAATAAGGCCGTTGGGCGATGCGGTGGTATCCCCACCGACTAAATCTATTTTATATTCTTCGCAGGCTAGTTTTATTCCTGCATATAATTCTTCGACAGCTTCGACCGAAAAACGATTGCTAAGTCCGAGACCGATGCTGATTTGCGTGGGTTTGGCGTTCATGGCTGCGATATCGGAAAGCGCCACGCTGACCACTTTAAAACCCAAATGGGTTAAGGGGCAATAGGCTAAATCAAAATGTACGCCTTCGATGAGTAATTCGGTGGTGGAAACTACCTCCATGCCATCGGCCTGTAATAAAGCCGCATCGTCACCGATACCGAGGCTTGTCCAAGGGTGGGTGGAATGAAAGGCTTGGGCTAACCTTTTAATTAATCCAAATTCTCCAATACTGCCAATTTCTGTTCGTTTGTCCATATATAAAAAAAGCCGCCACGCGGGCGGCTCGAATTCCGTGTCAATTTATTAAGGGTTCACTAAGGTCAGCGCCACTTTTTTATTGGTGGCTTTGATGTAGGTGGTGGTGGTTTCGATGGCTAGGCTTGTGGCCGTTGGGGTTCCTGAAATCGAAAATTCCAAGGTGCCATTAGTTCCAGAGGGAGCCCCTTCTGCACTAGTAAGGCTCGAGAGGGTTAATTTTTTATTGTCTGAAGATAGGACATAGATTCCGGTAAATTTCTTTCCGTCAAATTCTGTGAGTGTCACAGAGGATCCGGTGCTTAGGTCTAATTTAAAACTGGAGTAGCCTGCTACTAAATTATTGGAACCTCCTTTGGTGTATTGACTAACGCCGTCCCATGAAACGGTATTAGCAGACCATGTTTTTTTGATTAAATCAGCTACGGTTGGTGTGGGCGTGACGGGCGTAGGTGCGGGGTCGCTACCTTTGGAACCGCAGCTACCAAGACTAAGCGCGCAAATTAGGGCGAAAACTAACGTCAATAATTTCATAAGCTGATGATTTCACGTAAAACATGTAAATTTAAAAATGTTTGGTAAAATAAAGGCCCTTTCTGTGAATTTATTTAGTTTCGTTTTGTTATCTGTTTATGTTGGAAAATAGCTTACCTACTTTTAGTCGATCTCAATTGGCCCTTCGCAATGGCCAGGACAAACCTGATATTTGGGTGGCATTTGAAGGGAAAATTTATGACATGACTCATTCAAAATTATGGCGAAATGGAAAGCATTATGAACACTGGGCGGGCCAAGATTTGACATTGGAATTAGCGGACGCCCCGCATTCGGCGCAGGTATTTGAAAAATTTACGCCCATTGGGTTATTGAACTAAGATGCTTTTAATCATTGAGAGTGGGTCAACGAAGACTGAGTGGAGGTATATAAAGAATGCGTCCGCTGAATATGAGACGCTGATAAGTCCTGGTATCAATCCCTATTATCAAAGTACCGAGGAAATTAACCAGGCACAAACTGAAGCGCAGACTTGGTTAAAAGGAAAAGAGATTTCCCATGTATTTTATTACGGGACGGGAATTACTGGGGAGGAAAAAAGGGTGCAATTGAACGAATTTTTATCTCCACATGTGGGGGAGGCGAAAATTTCCATTGAGAATGATTTGATTGCGGCGGCCCATGCATTATGTGGAAATGAGAAGGGGATTGCATGTATATTGGGGACAGGATCAAATTCAGGCTATTTTGAGGAAGGGTTGTTGATGGAACAGGTTCCACCCTTGGGTTTTTGGTTGGGTGATGAGGGCAGTGGGGGTCATTTAGGAAAGCGCTTGGTGCTCGCTTATTTACATCATGAGTTGCCAACGGACTTACGGGATTTGTTTATTAAACGATTTGGGGCATTGGGTCGCTTAGATATTTTAGCAAAAGCATATCAGGGGGAATTTCCAAATCGTTGGTTTGCAAGTTTTTCAAAATTTTTGTTTGATCATCGAAGGCATCCATTTTGTTATCAATTGATCGTGAATTCATTTACAGAATTTATGGAAAAATATGTCTTAAAATATGGGCAAAAATCAGAAGTGCCAATCCATTTTACAGGCTCGGTAGCATTCTATTATTCCGATATGTTAAAACGGGTGGTTTCTTCGTTTAACTTGCGTGTAGGTCATATTTCTGAGGGCCCGATGGCGGGTTTGACCTTATATCACAAGGCAAATCTTTGGCCGTAGTGACTTTTCCTATTTAGGATTTTTTCAAGATTTCGGTTGACCGCATTAGATTATTATATAACTTGCGTACAAAGCCTTCGTAAATCAACAAATTAAATCCAATTCGTCTATGACAACAGCCTTAAAATCGATTGGAACTAAACAAAAAGCATTAAAAATCAATTTAGACCGGAGCATATATGGCTCCTTTGCAGAGATCGGTGCGGGTCAGGATGTAGCAGCTAATTTTTTCAAGGCGGGGGGTGCATCGGGCACCATCGCTAAAACAATTTCCGCATATGATATGGCATTTTCGGATGCGATTTATGGGGAGGAGGAATCAGGGAAATATGTGTGTGAGCCTCGGTTGATGAAAATGTTAAACCGTGAGTACAAATTATTAAATGTCCGATTAACTGAATCTGCCGCGGAGAAGCGGTTTTTTGCTTTTGCAGATACCGTGTCTGCTTTAAATTACCAAAAAACGAATGAGAGCCATGGCTGGATTGGGCTGAGGTTTCAATTGCGTCCTGGTGGAAAATTTAATGATGTGGTGATCCACGTGAATATGTTGGACAATGACAACATATTACAGCAGCAGGCCTTGGGGGTGATTGGAGTGAATTTAATTTATGGTTGTTATTTCCACCATGAGGATCCAGAGCGGTTGTTATTGTCTTTATTGGACGATTTATCGACCGATCGCATTGAGATTGACATGATTCGTTTTGAGGGTCCGGATTTCAAAGAGGTAGACAATCGCTTGATGTCGCTTTATTTGGTCAAACATGGCTATACGAAAGCGGCGGTATTTGGGCCGGATGGGAATGTGATGCAGCCCTACGATGCGTTGGCGAAGAAGCATATTGTAGCGATTCGGGGGCGTTTTAGGCCGGTGACGAATATCTTTTTGGATATGTTGCAAAAGGGCGTTCGGCAGTTTGAGAATGAGGAGGATGTGGATGATGATAAGGTGTGCATTTTATCGGAGTTGACCTTACGGAATTTGGAGGATGGAACGCATCGAATTAATGAGAAAGACTTTTTGGATCGCGTGGATATATTGTGTTCCTTGGGTCAAACGGTGTTGATTTCAAATTTCCATGAATATTTTAAGTTAGTGGCGTATTTAAGTCAATTCACCAAATTACGGATGGCTTTGATTATGGGCATGCCGAATTTGGAATATATTTTTGACGAAAAGCATTACACGGAGGTTCCGGGAGGAATTATAAGTGCGTTTGCAAGTTTATTTGGCTTGAAGATTAAGTTGTATTTATATCCAACATTGGATGAAAAGGGGCAGGTGATTAATTTGAAGACCTTTAAGCCGGAGACACATTTGCGGGGATTGATGCAGTATTTGATGGATAATGAGAAATTAGCTGACATCAAAATTTACGACGAGAAATTAATGAGTATTCGGACGGATCAAGTCCTGGGTCAGATTCAACAAGGTCCTGGGGAATGGGAAAATGTAGTACCGGAATCGGTCGTGAAGCAGATCAAAGAAAATGCGTTATTTGGATACCAAAACCGATGATTTATCGTTTAGCTTTGGCAATCCTCAAAGGTTTGCCAAAGCTAAGCGGTAGTACAATTAAAAAAGATCAACAAACTGATCAAACAAATATCTCGAATCATGGGGTCCCGGGGACGCTTCTGGGTGATGTTGCACCGAAAATGCCCGTTTGCCTTTCACTTGAAGTCCTTCTACCGTGTTGTCATTTAAGTTGACGTGGGTTAATTCAGCTGCAGAGCTCGCTCGCAGCTCATCCATTTTAACAGCAAATCCATGGTTTTGGGACGTGATTTCAGACAAACCTGTTACTAAATTTTTTACGGGATGATTCAGACCTCGATGACCATTGTGCATCTTATAGGTTTTTAACCCACAAACTTGGGCTAAAATTTGATGGCCTAAACAAATCCCGAAAACCGGTTTGTCACTCGCCAAGAAATGGGAAACGGTTTCTACCGCATAAGGCATAACAGCAGGATCTCCTGGGCCATTGGAAACAAAAAAACCATCTGGATTCCAAGCAGCTATTTCTTCAAAAGATGTTTTCGCCGGGAAAACTTTTAAATAACAATCCCGGTCTGTCAAATTAGACAAAATGCTCTTCTTCACCCCTAAATCCAATACCGCCACGCGATGGGCTGCCTTCTCATTTCCTAACAAATAAGCAGCTTGTGTACATATTTGGGAAGATAATTCTAAACCTTCCATGGACGGGATTTTATCCAATTCTTTTTGCAACAAAATCGGATCCGTAATTTCAGATGAAATCAAGCAATTCATCACACCTTTGGTGCGGATATGACGAACTAACGCCCGTGTATCAATCCCTGAAATTCCAACGATCCCTGCATTCGCCAAATAATTCTGTAACGAATCATCTGCGGTAGCTCGTGAATGCAAATGAGCAAATTCATTACAAACCATGCCGGCAATTTGAACTCGATCAGACTCCGCTTCAACTTGATTAATCACTCCATAATTACCAATATGCGCAGTCGTATTAATAATTACCTGCCCGGCATAGGAAGGGTCTGTATAGATTTCTTGGTATCCAGTCATTCCGGTGTTGAAACAAATTTCGCCACCATGCGTACCAATTTTACCAAGGGCCTTTCCATGAAATAAGGTTCCATCTTGCAAAAGTAAAACTGCGGGTATGGATTCAGTGATTTTCATAAACTTTGTAATAAATATGATTTGTTGCAAAAATACCTAAAAAAAGGGCTTCAACCAACGTTGAAGCCCTTCCAAAAAAAATCTAAGAGAAATTAAGCGTCTTCTCCTTTTTCTTCTGTGGACTCCTCTGTCGCAGGGGCTTCGGTCGATTCATCTGCAGCTGGAGCATCTTCAGCAGCAACTTCCGCTGGAGCTTCTTCAACAACTACTTCCTCAACCGCTGCAGGTGCTTCTTCGATTACCTCTTCAGCAGCAGCAACTTCTTCAACAACCTCAGCCGATGGCTCTTCTGCCACTGGGGCAGCAGCTACCGCGGCTGGCGCATCTTCTTTCTTTGCAGTTGCACCACGACGACTTCTACGTGTCTTGCCCGCTTTTTCAGCTGCAGCAGCTAACATCGTTTCGTTGAAATCCACTAATTCGATGAAACAAATCTCAGCATTATCACCAAGACGATTTCCTAATTTAATAATACGAGTATAACCACCTGGACGAGACGCTACTTTCTCAGATACGATACCAAACAATTCTTTAACCGACTCCTTGTTTTGCAAATAAGCAAACACAACCCGACGGTTATTCGTATTGTCCGTCTTGGATTTGGTGATTAAAGGCTCCACATATTTACGCAACTCTTTCGCTTTCGCGACAGTAGTTTCGATACGTTTGTGCAAAATTAGTGAGGATGCCATATTAGATAATAAGGCTGCTCTGTGGGAAGCTGTTCTTCCTAAGTGATTGAATTTTTTACCGTGTCTCATTTTTGTATTTCGTAAGTTAAAAGCCCTCGTGGGCTGCGGTTAGTTAAGCGAAAGCTAAACCACCTATTACTTTTTGTTTAATTATTAATCTTCGTCTAATCGATATTTAGCTACATCCATTCCGAATGTCAGGCCTTTTTCTTCGATTAATTGTTCTAATTCGGTTAATGACTTCTTACCAAAGTTGCGGAATTTCATCATATCAGAAATTTCTAACTTCGCTAATTCTCCCAACGTACGAACGTCTGCTGATTTCAAGCAGTTGTAAGCACGAACTGAAAGATCTAAATCAGCTAAAGATGTCTTCAACAATTTGCGCATATGAAGCATTTCCTCATCTACTACGTTATCTTCTTCTGCCTTTGGCGTCTCAAACGTCATCGTTTGATCAGAGAACAACATAAAGTGTTGGATCAAAATATACGCAGCTCCTTTCAATGCATCTTCTGGATGAATTGAACCATCGGTTTCGATGTCAAGAACTAATTTTTCGTAATCTGTTTTTTGTTCTACACGGGTGTTCTCAATGCTGAATTTAACATTTTTGATCGGTGTGTAAATCGAGTCAATCGCGATGTGACCAAAAGGAAGCTCGTTTGCACGAGGCTCATCTGCTGGAACATATCCACGACCTTTTTCGATGAAAAGCTCAACTTCCAATTCCTTCGAGGAATCTAAGTGGCAAATCACTAATTCAGGATTCAATACAGTAAAGTATGGAGTGAATTTAGCGATATCTCCTGCAGTAATGGCTGTTTGGCCTTTTACTTTAAGAGTTACTTTATTGTCTAAAATCTCTTGTGCTTTTTTGAAGCGAATTTTTTTCAAATTCAAGATGATTTCAGAAACATCTTCATGAACGCCTTCGATAGCAGAAAACTCGTGTAAAACACCAGAGATTTTCACGCTTGTGATGGCATAACCTTCCAAAGAGGAAAGTAAAATTCTACGAAGTGCGTTACCAATGGTAACACCGTAACCTTTTTCGAGTGGCTTGAACTCAAACAACCCGTGAAAGTCATCGGCTTTCTCCATCACAACTTTTTCGGGCATTTGGAATGCTAATATTGACATATTTCGTAGCTTAAAATGATACTGAAAAAACGTTATTGGTAATTTTAAAACTCAATTAATTTGTAAAAATTATTTAGAGTATAATTCGACGATTGCCTGCTCGTTAAAGTTTTCAGGAATCTGGTCTCTTTCTGGCATAGCAGTGAATTTACCTACTAATTCTACACCATCCCACTCTAACCAGTTAAAGCGCTTTGGTGAACGGCCAGCCAATGAATTGGAAACAACCTCTAAAGATTTTGATTTTTCACGAACACCGATCAATTGACCTGGGCGTAAGGAGTAAGATGGCACATTTACTACCTCTCCATCCACATTGATGTGTTTGTGAATCACTAATTGACGTGCCGCACGACGTGTTGGCGCAATCCCTAAACGGTACACCACATTGTCTAAACGTGCTTCACACAATTTGATTAAGTTTTCACCTGTGATACCTTCTTTTACGGACGCCTTGTGGAATAAATTCTCAAATTGACGTTCTAAAATACCATACGTGTATTTCACTTTTTGCTTTTCCTTTAATTGCAACGCATATTCAGAAACTTTTGAACGTTTCCCCTTTCCGTGCATACCGGGAGCATAATTTTTGCGAGCTAATGCTTTACTCGGACCAAGAATCGCTTCACCGAATCGACGTGCAATCTTGGATTTTGGACCTGTGTATCTAGCCATTTTTTGTTAAAAGTCAATACACCTCTTATGTGCATTGAAGTAATTAAATTGTGAAAAAAAAGCGGGGGAAAATAATTACTAATTACCCCTGCATAAAAATTATTAAACGCGACGACGTTTTGGAGGACGACATCCATTGTGAGGCATCGGTGTGATATCTCGGATAAGAGATACTTCGATTCCTGAGTTTTGGATGGTACGGATCGCTGACTCACGTCCTGCGCCCGGTCCTTTAACAAAAACCTCTGCTTTTTTCATTCCTGCTTCTACTGCGACTGCTGCACAGTTAGATGCTGCCATTTGAGCTGCGTAAGGAGTGTTTTTCTTAGATCCACGGAAACCCATCTTTCCTGCGGATGCCCAAGAGATCACTTGACCTGCTGAATTGGTGATGGAAATAATAATGTTGTTAAAGGAAGCTTTGATGTGTACTTGACCTACTTGCTCAACGACAACAACTCTTTTCTTCGCTTTATCTTTTCTTTTTGCTTGTGCCATAATAACTTTCTATTTATTACTTAGTTACTTTTTTCTTGTTAGCAACTGTTTTTCTACGACCCTTACGAGTACGTGAATTGTTTTTCGTGCGTTGACCACGTACTGGAAGACCTTTACGGTGACGTAAGCCACGGTAGCAACCAATATCCATCAAACGCTTGATGTTCAACTGAACTTCAGATTTTAACTGACCTTCCGTTTTGAATTCAGCAGCAATGATGGCACGGATAGCGCTAGCCTCCGTATCATTCCACTCACCAGCTTTCTTATCATAAGAAACAGCTGCTTTCGTTAAGATTTTCTGAGCAGTGCTACGACCTATACCAAAAATATAAGTCAATGCAATTTCTCCTCTTTTTTTGTCGGGAATATCAACCCCTGCAATACGAGCCATATAGGTAATTAATTGTTGTGATTACTCATTTAATTTGTTCGGAATTATCCTTGACGTTGCTTAAACTTAGGATTCTTCTTGTTAATAACATAAAGCTTTCCGTGACGACGAATCACCTTACATTCCGCACTACGCTTTTTAATAGATGCTTTAACTTTCATTTTCTTTTTTATTTATAACGATATACAATTCTAGCCTTACTCAAGTCATAGGGTGACATTTCCAATTTCACCTTATCTCCAGGTAAAATCTTAATGTAGTGCATCCGCATCTTGCCCGAAATGTGCGCAATTACTTGATGCGTATTTTCTAATTCCACCCGAAACATTGCGTTCGAAAGAGCTTCCAAAATAATTCCGTCTACTTCGATCGAAGATTGTTTGGCCATAGTTTTATTTTAAATATTCAACAATCCTGTTGAGGTTTTAAGTACTTCTTCTATATAGGAGAAAGTAGTTAATATCTGCGGTCCATCTTTTCCCACACCCACTGTATGTTCAAAATGTGCCGATGCTTTGCGGTCTTGTGTCCGAATCGTCCATCCATCTTTATCCACCGTGATTTGACGCTTTCCTAAATTGATCATCGGTTCAATGGCAATCACCATTCCTTCTTTCAATTTAGCCCCGTCACCTCTTCGGCCATAATTTGGAACTTCTGGACTCTCGTGCAAACTTTTTCCTACTCCGTGTCCAACTAACTCCCTCACCACTCCATATCCAAAAGACTCCGTATAAGATTGTACCGCATGCGCTACGTCTCCCACTCGCTTACCAGCTTGAGCCTGATTAAGACCCAAATACAAGGACTCTTTTGTCACTTGCAATAATTTTTGTACCTCCGGTTTCACTTCCCCTATCCCATACGTATAGGCACTATCGGCGTGAAAACCGTTTTTGTACACCCCGCCGTCGATCGATATAATATCGCCCTCCTTCAAGGTTAACGCTCCAGGTAATCCATGCACAACCACATCGTTCACTGAAATACACAAGGAATACGCGTATTTCTTATCTCCTACCTGATAATTCAGGAAAGAAGGATGTGCTTGGTGGTCGGAAATAAACGCATAAGCAATTTTATCTAATTCCAGCGTCGTAACACCCGGCTTTAAGGCCTTCGCTACTTCCGCATGACACCTCCCGAGGATATCGCCATTCGCTTGTATTATGGCAAATTCTTCAGGACTCTTCAGATAAATCATCTTAGCGAGTAATCACCTCAGTACGACCTTTTACTCGTCCTGATTGCATTAAACCCTCATATTTTCTCATCAACAAATAACTTTCTATTTGTTGCAACGTATCCAATACCACTCCTACTAAAATCAACAAAGATGTACCACCAAAAAAGGAAGCAAAACCTCTTGTCACTCCAAATAAATTCGCAACCGCTGGCAAAACTGCAATCACCGAAAGCATCAAAGCCCCTGGTAATGTAATGCGATCCAAAATGCTCGCAATAAATCCTGCCGTTTCTTCCCCTGGCTTCACACCCGGAACAAAACCACCACCACGCTTCATGTCATCAGAAATCTGCGTCGGGTTAATCGAAATGGCCGTGTAAAAGAATGTAAAGACAATAATCAAAAATGCAAACAAAGCATTGTATTGCCATGTAGTGAAATCTCCGAATGCCGAAGCAACTGATTGAGCGAATTCACTCTTCTCAGCAAAAGACTGAGCCACTAAACCTGGAATAAACATCAATGCCTGAGCAAAGATAATCGGCATAACACCCGAAGCATTTAACTTCAACGGGATGTATTGACGCTCACCACCCACCGTCATTTTACTATTTCCTGCTACTTGCTTCGCATATTGAACTGGAATACGACGAACGGCTTGTGTCACCATAATCGCACCCATTACAACAAAGAACAAGGCAATAATTTCAATAATGAACATCAAAGCGCCTGACATTCCACGTGAACCGGCTTCTTGTAAAATAGATGCTGGAAAACGGGATACAATACCAATCATAATCAGCATCGAAATACCATTTCCAATTCCTTTATCCGTAATTTTTTCTCCCAACCACATACACAGCATGGTTCCACCAATCAAAATAGCTACACCGTATAAACGGAAAAACCAAGGGTCCACCATGATCGCCTCCGCAGGAATCGTCACCTGTAAATAGGTGAAACCTTGTGCAGCAGTTACGAAAATGGTTAAAATACGAGTGATTTGATTTAATTTTTTACGACCAGACTCGCCATCTTTCTGCATTTTTTGGAAATACGGAAGAGCGATGGTTAATAATTGAATCGCAATGGATGCCGAAATATAAGGCATGATCCCCAACGCAAAAATAGAGGCGTTACTCAAGGCTCCACCGGAGAACATATTCAATAAACCAAATAATCCACCTTCGCCAGCTTGGCTAAGTTTCGTAGCATCCACACCCGGAAGAACTACATAAGAACCCAAACGAAAGAAAGCGATAAAAAGAAGCGTATTTAGGATACGTCCTTTTAACTCCTCAATCGAAAAGATATGCTTAAATGTTGTTATTA
>CANHCG010000030.1 GCA_947459055.1 Cytophagaceae bacterium
AATGCGAAAGATAGAACCTACATTGGAAATCCAAACCCTACGTTTGTAGGTGGTTTGACAACGAACGTTCGTTACAAGGCATTTGACTTACAAGTTCAATTGACTAGCCAATTAGGTGCAAAAATCGTAAACACGAATGCATTATTATTAGGTCGTCAAGATGGTCGTTTAGCTGAATCAGGTGCTTTGAAAACAGCATTGACTTCAGTAATCAATGATGAGCGTACAATCCCAATGGATTACTATGTAGAGTCTGGTGACTTCTTACGTATTAACAACGCATCGATCGGATACACTTTGCCAGTAAAAGGAGTATTCAAAAGAGCTCGTATCTATGTAGCTGGAAACAATTTAGCTGTGTTTACTAATTACACAGGTGTGGATCCAGAGGTAAGCCAAAACTTAGCAATTGGTGCGGCTGCTCCAGGTATTGACGTTCGTGAGACTTACTACAAAACTCGTGCTATTACTGCGGGTGTAAATCTTACGTTCTAAACATTTAAATCAAACTATTCGTTATATAACTTAATTAATAACAAATAAAAATGAAAAAATATATCTATAAAGTACTTTCAGTAGGTGTTTTCGCTTCGTTAGCCCTATCGTCTTGTACAGATTTAACTGAGCCAGTTTACGATGCGATCCCTGCAGATCAATTCTTGAAAACAGATGCTCAAATTGCTGCGGCCTTAGGACCTGCTTATGGTGGTCTTCGTGGAATCACTTGGGATTGGTTTAATCCAAGTGAAGCTTCTTCAGATGAATTGATCGTTCCTACTCGCGGGGGTGACTGGTATGATGGTGGTGATTGGTTGGCGTATTCTCGTCACACATGGACGCCTCAACACGGTCCGATTAACGGAATGTGGGGTTTCATCTTTGGTAATATCTCTCAGATTAACCAATTAATCCCAGTAGTAAAGACAAACCAAAAAGCAGTAGATGAGTTACGTGCTGTACGTGCTTTCTATTACTTCATGGCCATCGATGCGTTTGGAAACGTCCCTATCGTAACAGATAATGCGTCTTCATCGGCTACTAAAACTCGTGCTGAGGTGTATGCATTCATCAAATCTGAGTTAGAATCAGCGATTCCAAACTTAGTAGCTGGTAAAGCATATTCTCGTATGACAAAGGATGCTGCGACGATGTTGTTAGCTAAAATGAAGTTGAACGCAGGTGTTTATTCAGGAACGGCTGATTGGCAAGGTGCTTATGATGCAGCAAATGCTGTAATCAAGTCGACAAATAACTACTCGTTATCATCTTCTACAGTTTCTAACTTTATCGTTCAAAACCAAGGTTCAGGCGAAAACATCTGGACAATTCCTTACGATAGCTTTAAAGCAGGTGGTTTGAACTTCCACATGAGAACTTTGCACTATGCAAATGCTCAAACTTATGGATTGGGTAACTCTCCTTGGAATGGTTTCTG
Organism: Cytophagaceae bacterium; assembly: GCA_947459055.1. GTDB lineage: Bacteria > Bacteroidota > Bacteroidia > Cytophagales > Spirosomataceae > Aquirufa. Next base: position 1,436 of record CANHCG010000030.1, read on the forward strand.
TACTTTAGCTGATTTCTATAACTCATTCGAGTCTAAAGATTTACGTCAAGCGATGTGGATCAAAGGTCAGCAATATGCTGCCTCTGGTGCTGCCTTGACAGATGCAAAAGGTGCTCCTTTAGCGTTTATCGCTGATTTCCAAAAAGATCAAATGACTGATGCAGATCCAGAATTCCAAGTAGCTGGTATCCGTGCGCAGAAATACGAAATCCAACGCAACAACCCGAACGGTGACCAGTCAAATGACTACGTTGTTTTCCGTTTAGCTGACGCGATCATGATGCGTGCAGAAGCTGCTTTCCGTTTAGGAAAAACAGCTGAAGCTTTAGCTGATGTGAATACCATTCGTAAGCGTTCAGGTGTAGATCCTTTGACTACCTTGACGGCTGCTGATATCTTAGCAGAACGTGGACGTGAGTTCGCATGGGAAGGATGGAGACGTAATGATATGATTCGTTTCGGTACTTTCTCCTTAGAGCGTAAGTTCATGAAGAAGTTAGACAAAACACGTGAGTTGTTCCCAATTCCACAACCACGTATCGATGCTAACCCTGCATTGAAACAAAATCCAGGATATTAATTATCCATAATTCTTGAAAAAGGCAGAACCCTAGGTTCTGCCTTTTTCTTTTATAAACGCCTACAAATTCGTATTTTTGCATTCCCAAAACCACCCTTTTGTGATGAAAAAATTAGTTGCACTTCTCTCGATTTCTTATCTGTTTTTTCAATGTTCCTCCAAAGAAGATACCCTTTTCGAAGAATTACCCGCTTCTGAAACGGGGATCGATTTCGTCAATCGAAGCCTTGAAAAGAAAGAATTCAATATTTTTAACTACCGAAACTTTTACAACGGTGGCGGGGTGGCCATCGGCGATGTAAATCAAGACGGTTTATCTGACATTTTTGTAACCTCTAACTTCGAAGAGAATAAACTCTACCTCAATAAAGGTGGTATGAAATTCGAAGATATAAGTACCCAAGCCGGTATTGTCGGCAAGAAATTCTGGTCCACAGGGGTAACATTTGCCGATGTCAATGGTGACGGCCTCATGGATATCTATGTTTGTAATTCCGGTTCTCGGGACCAACGCGGTAACCAATTGTACCTCAACACCGGCATAAAAAACGGAATTCCCGCCTATAAAGAAATCGCCAAAGAAGCCGGCCTGGCTGATGGTGGACTCTCCACCCACGCCGCATTCTTTGATTATGACCGAGATGGTGATCTCGACATGTACCTATTAAATAACAGTTTTACGCCAATCGATAAATTAGGCTATACGAATCTTCGTGACCAACGAGATGGCCTCGGCGGCGATAAACTTTTCAGAAATGATAGCCCCGACAGCAAAATCATCAAGTTTACCGATGTTTCGGCAGCCGCCGGAATTTACGGCAGCTTGATTGGATTTGGCTTAGGTATCACGATTGGGGATGTGAATAATGATAATTGGCCAGATATCTATATCTCCAATGACTTTTACGAACGCGATTATTTATACATCAATCAACACAACGGGACATTTAAAGAGGATTTAGAAAATCAAATGCCTCACATCTCCCTCAGCTCCATGGGTGCTGACATCGCAGATATTAATGACGATGGAAACCTCGATATTTTTGTAACAGATATGTTGCCTGGCGATGATCGCCGATTGAAAACTACCTCCATATTCGAGGGATACAACCTCGTCGATCTAAAATTAAAACGTGGTTTTTGGCATCAATACATGCGAAATAACCTTCAGTTAAACAATGGCGACGGTACCTTCTCCGAAGTGGGCCAATTAGCCGGAGTGCATGCCACCGACTGGTCTTGGGGCGCCTTGATCTTCGATATGGACAATGATGGTAAGAAAGATATTTTTGTTGCTAATGGGATTGCCAAGGATTTAACGGATCAAGATTTCGTAGATTTTCTAGGAGATCGCAACACAATGCAACAAATGCTCGACGGAAAAAAATTCGATTACAAAGAATTTACCGATAAAATTTCCTCTGTTCCCATTCCGAATTACGCATTCAAAAATGAGGGCGATTTGAAATTTACCAACCAAGTAAAATCTTGGGGGCTCGAAGGTCCTGGCTTTTCAAATGGTTCAGCTTATGGGGATTTGGACAACGATGGAGACTTAGATTTAGTCGTTAATAACGTTAATTCGCCTTTATCGGTGTTTAAAAATAAGTCCACCGAAACCCTGAAAAACCACTTCTTGACTGTGCATTTAAAAGGAACGGGTCGGAATTTAAATGGAATTGGGGCGCGGGTGACGGTGTTTCAGCAAGGGGGCATTAAAGTACTCCAACAAATGCCAAATCGCGGTTTTCAATCCTCCAGCGATCATCAAATGGTTTTTGGTCTAGGTCAAAATGGGAAAATTGATTCCCTTCAAATCATTTGGCCAGATGATCATATGCAAACCCTGAAAAATGTAAAGGCAGATCAGGTGTTGAACTTAGAATATCAACAAGCCAAAGGCCTTTTCAATTATGTTACGCCTGTTCCCAAGGCTTTATTCGCCGATGTTACTTCAGGAACTTTAAATTTTGTACATCAAGAAAGTATGTTCAACGACTACGATCGCGATGTGCTTTTGAAACAAAAAATATCTACACAAGGGCCTGCCATGGCCGTGGGGGATGTGAATGGGGATGGATTAGATGATATTTACATGGGTGGTGCCGCGGGTCAAGTAAAAAAATTATTTATCCAAAACGCTGCGGGTAAATTTGTCGATACCCCTCAGGCTGATTTTTCACTCGATCAAACAACGGAAAATACCGATGCCTTATTTTTCGATGCAGATAAGGATGGCGACCAAGATTTATTTGTTGTCACAGGTAGTAATGAATTCGAGGAGAACGCCCCCGAATTACATGATTTATTGTATCTCAATGATGGGAAAGGCCATTTAGTGCGGGATTTGCGGTTCCCAACAATCTACGAAAATGGTTCTTGCGTCACCGCAGCCGATTATGATAAAGATGGCGACATGGATTTATTCGTAGGCTCCCGAATGATTTCGGGTAAATATGGCATGAATCCACCGAGTAATTTATACATCAACGATGGTACCGGTGCCTTTAAAAACCAATCCAAACGCTATATGCCCGAAGTCACCGAATTAGGTATGGTGACAGATGCCGAATGGACCGATGTGAACCAAGATGGCTATCCCGATTTAGTCGTTAGCCAAGATTGGGGTGGAATTTTAGTATTTAAAAATGAACGAGGACGTAAATTAGTCAAGCAAGCAATGATTCCAGGATCGGAAGGTCTTTGGGGATGCTTAAAACCAGCCGATATCGACGGAGATGGCGATGTGGATTTTATTGCGGGCAATATGGGCCTGAATTCTAAAATAAAAGCCTCAGCTGAAAATCCGGCCTTTTTGCAAGTTGGCGATTTTGATAAAAATGGGGTAGTCGAACAAATCATTTCTTGCGTGACCGAGGATGGGAAAACGTATCCGATGGTTTTGAAAGGAGAGATGCAGCGCGCCTTGCCGATGATTAAAAAGAATTTTATCAAGTATAAGGATTATGCCAACAAATCGATGGATGAATTGTTTACCAATGAACAACGCGAAGGAAGCCTAATCAAACAAGTGACGACGACCGAATCATCTTTTTTCATCAATGACGGGAAAGGGAATTTCACTCGTTTGGCGCTACCTTACCAAGCTCAATTTTCTCCGGTTCGTGCGATTGAAACGGGTGATTTTGATGCGGATGGCCATTTGGATATGTTGTTAGCCGGTAATTTTTTCGATTCCTTGCCGGAATGGGGGCGTTTTGATGCCAATTACGGTTTACTTCTACAAGGCCTCGGCAAAGGAAAATTCAAGGTAGTATCTTCCAAAGATTCCGGGTTTAGAACTCGGGGTCAAGTACGTAAAATGGCGGCGGTAAAATCCGTTGGAAAATCAATCAAATGGGTCCTAGCGAAAAACAATGACCCTGCCCAAGTATTTAGTTTGAAAAAATAGTATAAAATGAATCCATTGTTTAAATTTTTTACCTGCTGTATGCTTTTACTGAACCTGATGGCTTGTTCCTCAGGTGAAAAGGATGTCGTATTGTTCGAGAAATTAGACAGTAAAAAAACGCACATCGATTTCTCAAATAACATCACTGAAACCAAGGATTTTAACATCCTAGATTACCTTTATTTTTATAATGGAGGCGGTGTTTCTGCTGGCGATATTAATAATGACGGACTTGTTGATCTGTTTTTTGTATCCAATCAAGGCAAGAATAAATTGTACCTGAATAAGGGCAATATGGAATTCGAAGACATTTCCGTCAAGGCGGGCATCGAAGGATTTTCCGACTGGAAAACTGGGGTAACTATGGCGGATGTGAATGCCGATGGACTTTTAGATATCTACGTCTGTGCGGTGGGAAATTTCAAAGGCATGGAGGGTTCGAATGAATTATACATCAACAACGGCGACTTAACCTTCACCGAAAAAGCCAATGCCTTTGGCCTGGATTTTACCGGGTTTTCGACCCAAGCGGCCTTTTTCGATTATGACAAGGACGGAGATTTAGATTGTTATTTGTTGAACCATGCGGTTCACAACACCCGTTCCTACGATCGCGTAAATACGCGGATGCTGAAGGACAACGAAGCCGGGGATTATTTATATCGCAACGAAGGCGGACATTTCAAAGATGTTTCCAAAGAATCTGGGATTTACCAAGCCGCGATGGGCTATGGCTTAGGGCTTTCGGTAGGTGATTTGAATAATGACGGTTGGCTCGATCTTTATGTCTCCAACGACTTTCACGAGGATGATTATTACTACATAAACCAACAAAATGGTACCTTTAAAGAAGGAATCAAAGACCACTTTAAACACTTGAGTCGCTTCTCCATGGGCTCTGACATGGCGGATATTAACAATGATGGCTATCAGGACATCATGACACTCGATATGTATCCGGAGGACGAAAGAGTTGAAAAATCCTCGGTAGGCGAGGATCCGCTGGATATCTATTTGTATAAATTGCAATTTGGATATTTCAATCAATACAGTCGCAATTGTTTGCAGTTGAACATGGGCGGAAAGAAATTCTCAGACATCGCGGCGTCGTCTGGGGTGGCAGCGACGGATTGGAGCTGGAGTACGCTATTAGCGGATTACGATGGCGACGGAATCAAAGATATTTTTATTTCGAATGGAATATTGCGGCGGCCGAATGACCTGGATTACTTGAAATTTGTAATCGGGGATTCGTTGCACTATGGCTTGCCGACCTCCGAGAAATTAGACCAACAAGCCATCGACCTCATGCCTTCCGGAAAGGTCCATAATTATTTATACAAAGGTGCCAAAGACCTACGTTTCATCGATAAATCGATGGCTTGGGGTTTTGAGGCAGAAGGAATTTCGAATGGGGCCGCCTATGCCGATTTGGATAATGATGGAGATTTGGATTTAATTTCTAATAATTTAAATGAGTCAGCCGGGATTTATCAAAATAACGCAAGGCAATTGCTCAAGCATAATTTTATCAAAATCAAATTCAAAGGCGAGGGTGGAAATACGTTTGGGATTGGCGCGAAAGTGATTTTGAAAACGAAGGATGGGCAACAATTGCAGCAACTCATGCCCACTCGCGGTTTTATGAGTTCGGTGGAACCGACTCTTCTTTTTGGAATCGGGACTTTAGCCCAAGTGGATTCGTTGATTGTCATTTGGGAAAATCAAAAAATTGAAATCATTAAAAATCCAAAAATCAATCAAACGCTGGTGCTTTCTCAAAAAAATGCGCAAATACCAGTGAAAGATTTTCAGTTTTTCGAACCGGTGAAACCGATGTTTGAAGAGGTGACATCAACGATTTCAGTCGGTTATAAACACCTTGAAAATACCTATTTTGATTTTAATCGTGAATTGTTAATTCCATTTAAAGTATCCATCGAAGGGCCTAAAATGGCCGTGGGCGATGTGAATGGTGATGGCTTAGACGACTTTTATGTGGGAGGGGCTAAATATCAAGCGGGCCAATTATTCCTGCAAAAAGGCACAGGTTTTGTTCCTTCAAAACAAACCGCATTTTTTGTGGACTCCCTGTACGAAGATGTAGATGCATTGTTTTTTGATGCAGATGGAGATAAGGACCAAGATTTGTATGTAGTGACAGGTGGGAATGAGTTTTATGATCAAATGCCGGAACAATTTGACCGCTTGTATCTGAATGATGGCAAGGGCAATTTCACGCGAGATATGCAGGCATTACCTCCGATGTTCGATAACAAATCAGTGGTAAGGCCTTGTGATTTTGATCGAGATGGAGATGTGGATTTGTTTGTAGGTGGCCGGGTGGTGGCTTATAGTTATGGAAAATCGCCGCGTTCTTATTTACTGGTCAATAATGGAAAGGGGAAATTTAAGGATGTGACAGTTGCTCAGGCACCTGATTTGCGCGAGGCGGGGATGATTTCGGAGGCGATTTGGTCGGACATCGACGGTGATGGGGATCAAGATTTAACCGTGGTGGGGGATTGGATGCCGATAAAAATGTTTGTGAATAATTCGGGGAAATTCACGGCTTTGGAAAATGGCTTAGAGGAATTTACGGGTTTTTGGTCGGGGATCACCGCAGGTGATTTTGACCGCGATGGGGATATGGATTTTGTGGTGGGGAATTTGGGAACAAATACGAAATTGCGGAAATCGCTCGATGGGAAATTGAAAATGTACATGAAGGATATCGATAAAAACGATACAAAAGAACATATCATCGGGTATAGCCGGGAGGGTGAATGGTATCCGATCAATAGCAAAGATGAAATGGGTAAACAAATGCCGAGTATCATCAATAAAAAATACACGGATTACAAACAATTTGCTGGCAAAAGCTTGGCTGAATTATTTAATGAAGGCGAATTGGAAGGTGCGGAGGAAAAAATGATCAATACCTTTGAATCAGTGTATCTTGAGAATACAGGCGGAGGTAAATTTAAGAAGACTGCCTTGCCAAGTTTGGCGCAAGTATCCAAAATCATGGTGATGCGTACCGAGGATGTGGATAAGGATGGAAAATTAGATGTGATTATTGGAGGAAATTTCAATGGGGCATCCATGTACCAAGCCCGGTATGATGCGTTTTTTGGATTGATTTTAAAAGGTGATGGCAAAGGCCAATTTAAAGCTTTGGTTCCAACAGATACCGGATTTTTACAAGAAGGTGATGTACGGGATATCAAAACGGTTCGTACGCCAAAAGGCCCTTTGTATTTTGTAACACGGAATAATGAAAACATCCAAATTTTCAGAAAACTTCCTTAATGCGCCTCGATAAACGACTTTTTTTCGGTTTGTTGTTGCTTGTGGTGCTGGCCGAAATGAGTTTATGGTCCTGTGGGAAAAAAGTGAAAGAGGGGGAAGCACTTGCGAAAACCTATTGCGCCTCCTGCCATGTTTTGCCTTCGCCGGCTGCATTGCCTAAGAACGTATGGCAATTAAGCACACTTCCTTACATGGGAATTTTAATGGGCATCGAGGATGAAATCGCAAATTTGCCCGCGCCCTTAAAGGATTATGCGATTTTACGACCTTCCACGCAGATGATCTCAAAGGAGGATTATGAAAAGATCAAGGCCTATTACATAGATCAAGCACCTGAATCTTTAGCAGCACCTGTTTATTCCCCTTTGACTGAATTAAAAGATCTTTTTTCAGTGGAAGATGTTGCACTAGCAATACCAAACGGCACATTCCCAAATATGACTAGTGTTTCGATTGATGCAGCGAACCGAGAAATCTTGGCAGGCGACCAATCTAATCGGATCGTTTGGCAATTGGATTCTAAAGGCCAGGTACGCCAACAAATGGCCAATCAAAATGCCCTAACCCACATCGAAAAAACGGGTAAAAATCAATATTATTTCACCTACATCGGTACAACTACACAAGCGAATCCGGAGGTTAATGGCTATACGAATATGGTCGATTTGTCACTAGGAAAATATGTGGTTAAAAAATCCATCTTGAAAGGCTTGAATCGACCGATTTATTTATCTACTCAAAACCTTGATGCGGAGGCGGGCGATGAATTAATTTTGAGCGAATTTGGCTTTAAGGAAGGGGGTTTATCGGTTTGGAAAAAAAACGGAAAGGGTGATTATCAAAAAACGGTTTTAAATCCGCAGACGGGTGCTACGCGCACCATTGTTCGGGATTTTAATCAAGACGGGCGTTTGGATATTGCGAGTTTGTTTGCACAAGGAGATGAGCGGGTGATTCTGTATTTGAACGAGGGTAAATTGAAATTTAAAGAACAGGTCTTGCAACGTTTCCCTTCCATTTATGGAACCTCATCCTTTGATTTGGTTGACATGGATAGCGACGGTGATTTAGATTTGGTATGCACCGCAGGGGATAATGCCGATTTTTCTACAATTTTAAAGCCATACCACGGGATTTACCTCTATCAAAATACAGGGAATTTCACTTTTAAACCTTGGCAATTTTTCCCGCAAAATGGGGCAACCAAAGCCATCGCCTCCGATTTTGATGGAGATGGAGATTCGGACATCGCCTCGATCGCCCTATTTCCGGATGTAGCCAAAAGGCCTTTGGAAGGATTTATGTACATTGAAAATCAAGGGAAATCGTTTAGTCAAAAAACATTGCCTATTAATCACCTTGGTCGCTGGAGCGTCATGGATGCGGGGGATATCGATGCAGATGGAGACATCGATTTGGTACTAGGAAGTCACGCCGTGGCTAAATTCCCGGCGGGTGGTTTCGATCCAGCCTGGAAGAAAGCAAAAGGCTTGCTCATTTTACGAAATACACATAAATGAGGGCTATCCTATTTATTCTTTTGTTTTGCTTGCCCCTCAGTGCATGGGCTCAAAAAAACGGCTATGTGATTTTGTCAGGTCGGGTAACTGACCTGGAGACGAAGGCGCCCTTAGAAGGGGCTAATGTGCTTTTTTCTGGTTTGTCAATTGGAGCGAAAACAGATTCTACGGGCCGATTTTCGCTCACGCTTCCCGCACGAACCTACCAAGTTGTGGTGCGTAGTTTAGGCTATAAATTTAAATTAGAGCGTCTTGAACTAACGAAATCGATGGACATTTCGGTGGCCTTGCAACGGGCGGAACAATTACTCGATGAAGTCGTTATTACCGCCGAAAAAGCCGATGCAAATGTCAATCGAACCATCATGGGCGTGGAAAAAATGTCTTCCAAAACCTTAAAAAAGCTGCCTAATCTCATGGGAGAGGCGGATGTGATTCGGAGCATTATGTTGTTGCCTGGTGTTTCCACGATCGGTGAAGGGGCCTCCGGTTTTAATGTGCGCGGCGGAAATGTGGATCAAAATTTAGTCCTGCTGGACGGTGTGCCCTTATTTAATACCTCTCATTTATTCGGATTTTTCACCGGTTTTAATGCCGATATGGTGCAGGATTTAAGTTTATTTAAAGGAGGGATTCCTTCCATGTATGGCGGTCGGGCCTCTTCTGTACTCGATGTGCGATTAAAGGAAGGAAATGTGGAAAAATGGGGTGTTGAGGGTGGCGTCGGGCCGATTTCCAGTCGCTTACTTTTCGATGGTCCGCTGATCAAGGGGAAGACCTCTTTAATTGTCGGGGCCCGCGGATCCTTGTCAGATTTTTATATGAAGTATTTTCCAAATCCGGCTTTGGCAAAAAGCAAGGCCGATTTTTATGATGTGAACTTGAAGTTAACCCATCGATTTGGAAAGAACCAACGGAT
>CANHCG010000031.1 GCA_947459055.1 Cytophagaceae bacterium
GCATTACCTAAAAGGACACCATAAAAGACAGAGTCGATCAAATTACCAATTGCCCCACCTAAAATTAAGGCAATACAAATTAATAAGCCTTTTGGACTATTTTTTTGCGTCAAAAAATGCAAATAATACCCTATGCCAAACATGGCAATGATGCGAAAAGTGGTTAAGATTAATTTCCCATAGGCTGAGCCTAATTGGATTCCAAAAGCCATGCCCGGATTTAATGTATAGTGTAATTTAAACATGGAGCCAATGAGCTCAATTTGACCAAAATAACCAGGTTCCATTCCAAAATGAACCCCCATTTTAATGCCTTGATCCAAAAGAATGATGGCTAAACTAATCAAGAAATATCGAATACTGTTCATACTTGCTTTCTGCGGTTAACTTCTTTTTGAAGGAGGCCAAATTCCCGAGAGGTCTGACCGGCGATGGAACTATTTTCCTCGGCACGTCTAAATAAATAGGGCATCACGGCAGCTACAGGGCCATAGGGAACGTATTTGGCGACATTGTAGCCATTGGCTGCTAAATTGTAGCTGATGTTATCCGACATGCCAAGTAACTGTGCAAAATAAATATGAGAGTGATTTGCCGGGATTTCCAAGGCTTCCATTCTAGCACATAACTGCATGCAGCTAACCTCATTATGCGTCCCTACACAAAAACTTACCTGACCTAAATGGGCCAAACACACGTCGATGGCCGCATTGAAATCCCTGTCCGTATCTTCCTTCTGTTTGTGTAAAGGCTCTGAATATTCATCCTCATGTGCCCGTTGGCGTTCTTTTTCCAAATAGGCTCCGCGCACCAATTTAACACCCAAGAAATAATTGGATTTCTCTGCGTTTTCTATCGCTTGGCGTAGGTTGTCCAACATATCTACGCGGTACATTTGAAATGTATTAAATATAATCGCTTCCTGCTCATTAAACATCGCCATCATCTCATAGGTCAATGTGTCGATTGAATTTTGAATCCAACTTTCCTCCGCATCTATAAATAGTTTAACCCCATCATCATGCGCTTTTTGACATACCTCGATCAGAAACTGTTTGCTGTGCGCGAAAGACTCAGCTTCTTCCTCATCGAATGCCTGACCCGCCTGATGCTTCTCTAATAATTCCGTTTGAAAAAGCCCCGTTAGCTTAAAGACAGCAAAAGGTATCTGTGGATCTATCTTCGCTTTTTCAATGGTTTTTAAGATTTCAGCCTTCGTTTTCAGAAAGGATTTTTCATTTTCTTCTCCCTCCACAGAATAGTCAAGAATGGTACCTATATGTACTTTCCCCAATGATTGAATCGTTAAATCACAGTCCTCAATCGATTCACCCCCACAAAATTGTTCGAAAACGGTAGTTTTTATCAGTTTTTTGATAGGAAAATGAAGAAAAAGGAAAAATTTGATGAAAAAAGTCCCTAACTTTACAAGCCAATTTTGATTCATTATGGCGAAAATCCAATAGGACTTCATCAGTTTGAAATCGGTTTTGGAAGCAAAAGCAATTTGGGTGTCTTCGAAGGAAAGCTTTTTCAATTGTTTTGATGAAGTATTTAGGCTCATTTTTTTAAAATTGCTTGCAAATATAAGTTAATAAAAATAAATAAACATACATCTCAGGCCTTGCGGCTTGTTAACCATTAGAATAATTATGAATGCCAATTTAGACATTGTCCCGATGCACGAATGGATTCAGACAGACGGAAAACCCTTGATTATCGCGGGTCCATGTTCAGCTGAAACAGAGGAGCAAGTATTAGAAACCGCCCGTCGAATTAAAGCGGAAGGCTACGCGCACATCATGCGTGCTGGCGTTTGGAAGCCTCGTACGCGTCCAGGTAGTTTTGAAGGGATGGGTGAGCCGGCTTTAAAGTGGTTGGTCGAAGCGAAAAAAGAAACAGGTTTGCCATTGGCAATCGAAGTAGCGACGCCTGAACATATCGAATTGGCATTGAAATATGGCGTAGATGTTTTGTGGATTGGTGCGAGAACCACTGTAAATCCGTTCAACGTACAAGATTTAGCCGATGCTTTAAAAGGAGTGGATGTTCCCGTATTAGTGAAGAATCCAGTGAATCCTGATTTAGCTTTATGGGTAGGTGCTTTTGAACGTCTTCAAGGTTCAGGCATTAAAAAATTAGGTGCGATCCACCGTGGATTCTCAAACGCGCAAGAAACAAAATACCGTAACTCACCTATGTGGGCGATGGCGGTTGAATTAAAGCGTTTATTTCCTCAAATGCCATTGATCGGAGATCCTTCCCACATGGCTGGTAAGCGCGCGTTGTTGATGGAATTATCTCAACGTATCCTTGATTTAAATTATGACGGAATGATTATCGAAACGCACCGTGATCCGGATGCGGCTTGGTCAGATGCCTCACAACAAGTTACTCCTGAAAAATTAGGCGAGATGCTTCGCGAATTAGATGTTCGTCAAGCTAATTATGGCGCTGATTTCTCTGATGAATTAGCAGGTTTACGTGAGAAAATCGACAATATCGACCGTGAATTATTAGAAGTATTGGCAGCACGTATGGCTGTAGTTGAAAAATTAGGAGAATACAAGCGTGATAATAACGTGGCTGTATTGCAAATAGATCGTTGGAAGCAATTGCACAACGACCGGGCAAACCAAGCCAAAGGCCTTGCGCTTTATCCTGAATTCGTGGAGGAATTGTTTAAATTGGTTCACTCAGAATCCATCCGTAAGCAAACCGAAGTAATGAATTCAGCAACAGCTTAGAAGTCGAAAATTAAGATCAGGGACTCAATTTAGTTTGGGTCCCTTTTTTTATGCCCTTTTGGTAATTTGGTAACTCCCAAAAATAACCAGAGACATCCCTAGTATGGTAATCCAATTCGGGAATCCTTGTCCTAGTAGGATATCGATACCAATCGAAAACAGCACACTACTATTACCCACCACACCCACAATGCTCGTTTTTTCATTTAGCAGTGCTTGGGTTGTGAAGTATTGAACGCCTAAGGCCAAAAGGCCCATGACTAATGCCTGGGCCCATTCCCAAAGAGTGGGCTGGATCCAGGTTCCTGTCAAGAAACTATTGGGTAATTCTAAGCAAGTTCCGGCTAGCAAGGAAAGGATGGAAGCAATGAGGCCCGCACCCATGAAGGAGATAACGACCCAGCGAGAATCATAGTATTTTTGGGATTCCTTAATGGCCATATACCCTAAAGCTGTTCCAATCGCATAAATAATCCCCGTACTATGATTCCAAAGTGATCCGCCGGTTTCCGGTCGGAAAATGAGCAGAATTCCGAAAAAACCGATAAGCAGAAATAGAACTTGTCGGCCATTCAAGGTCTCATTTGGAATCAGAAAAAAGCTAAAAATTGCGATGAAGAGGGGAAAGGCTTGCCCGTAGGTATTGGTCAGGGAAAGACTTAGGTGTTCCAGTGTGTAAAAGAGACAATAGAGGGTAAATGCACCGAGTATACCTCGCAGAATGATGAAGTATAATTTACCGCCCGTTTGAACCGCTGGCTTAAGCCAAAGACTAGTAAATAGAAAAGGTAGGCCGACGGCACTTCGGAAAAATACGAGTTGGACCGACGGAAACCGACCACTCATTTCCTTGGCCATGGCCGACATCAGGGCAAAGCAAAGCGACGAAATAAGCATATACAGAATCCCCTTTTTGCTGGAAAAAAATGTCGGCGGAAGCTTGAACATGATTTAGAGGTTAACTCAAATTTTGGTAACTTGCATTTCTTTTCAAAGGTATGACAAAAAAAATAATTTTATCCACAGAAGCCCCAGCGCCCATCGGACCGTATTCTCAGGCGGTGCAAGTTCAGGGAACCCTATACGTTTCAGGTCAAATTGCCCTATCAGTTTTTGAAGCTGGAGGTAGCATCGAAGAGGAAACGGAACAGGTGATGAAGAACCTAGGATTTATCTTACAGGAGGCTGGTTATCATTATTCGGATGTGGTAAAATGTTCGATTTTTGTCAAGGATATGAACCATTTTGCTCAGATTAATGCGGTTTATGGTCAGTATTTTTCAGAAGAGGCGCCGGCGAGAGAAACGGTGGAAGTGGCTCGATTACCCAAAGACGTTCGGGTAGAAATTTCTTGTATTGCCTATAAATAATCATCTATGTCATCAAAAATACGTGTTCGATTCGCGCCTAGTCCCACAGGTCCCTTACATATTGGGGGAGTTCGAACGGCTTTATATAATTATTTGCTTGCCCGAAAATTAGGGGGAACCTTTTTATTGCGGATTGAGGATACGGACCAAACGCGCTTTGTTCCGGGTGCAGAGGACTATATTTTAGAGAGTTTAGCTTGGTTAGGCATTATGCCCGACGAAGGCGTGGGCATTGGTGGTCCACATGCCCCATATCGCCAAAGTGAGCGGAAGAATTTGTACAAAGCCTATGCTGATGAATTGATTTCGACGGGAAAGGCCTATTATGCCTTTGATACGGCGGAGGAGTTAGATGCGATTCGGGCGGTCTATGAAAGCAAAGGAACAGCTTTTCAATACAATGCCTTGACACGCGTTAAATTAAATAATTCACTTTCGATGAGTCAGGAGGCGATCAATGAGGCATTGGCTTCGGGTCAGCCTTATGTAATTCGACTTAAAGTGCCTGCCAAAGCAGAAATTCGTTTTCAAGATAGTATTCGGGATTGGGTTCATGTCCATACGTCGAGTATGGATGATAAGGTATTGATGAAATCGGATGGTATGCCAACCTACCATTTGGCCAATGTGGTCGATGACCATATCATGGAGATTACGCACGTGATTCGGGGTGAGGAATGGCTTCCGTCAGCACCTTTACATATTTTATTGTACCAGGCTTTTGGTTGGCAAGCCCCTCAATTTGCCCATTTACCTTTGTTGTTAAAGCCAGAGGGCAATGGAAAATTATCCAAGCGGGATGCGGATTTGGGTGGTTTTCCGGTTTTCCCATTGGAATGGACGGATCCCCAAACGGGTGTTGTGTCGAAAGGATTTAAACAGGAGGGGTATTTGCCGGAAGCAACGTTAAATTTCTTGGCCTTTTTAGGTTGGAATCCAGGCACGGAACAAGAATTATTTAGTTTGGAGGAATTGGTGCAAGCTTTTTCTTTGGAGCGAATTAATAAAGCCGGGGCTAAATTTGATGTCAATAAGGCCAAATGGTTTAATGAGCAATATTTAAAACAACATGCTGCCTCTGAATTAGCCAGTACCTATTTGCCAGAAATGGCACCAGTTCAAGCAGAAGCTTTTGTGCATTTATTCTTGGATCGAATTACATTTCCTCAGGAATTAAGTCAAAAAGTGGCCGAATTTTTAGCATTTCCGAGTACTTATGATGCACCTGTTCTGGCAAATAAGTGGAATTTAGAAGCCCAAAAAGGCTTGTTGGCCATTCAAAAGTGCTTTGATGGTATCCAAGATTGGCACGCGGAAAGCATCAAACAAGCCATCCATGAAACATTAGAAACAGAAGGAATTAAAATGGGCAAGGTGATGCAAATGCTTCGTGTAGCCTTAAGTGGCCATGGCGCAGGTCCTGATTTAATGATTTCAATCGAATTATGGGGCAAAAAACAAGCCGCTGATCGACTTAGCGCTGCCTTAGCACATTTTCCAACCCTATCCGAATGACCAAGAAAAAAGGAGCTTTGACCGAGAAAAAACCAAAAGTCCATCCCGATTTGGATGGATTCGATATGCGGATTGACTCCTTTGGTCAAATTGTTTCTTCCTTGGATCGAGATAAAATCAATGCCTTTCTAGACAAGGAAATGCCCGATGATAAAAAATTAAGCCCGAAGGACGATGAAAGTAAATAAGGAAGATGTGGCGCGCATTGCGCACTTGGCTCGTTTGGAGTTGAAACCCGAAAAGGTGGAGGATATGCAGGAATCCATTAATAAAGTCCTGGATTGGATGGAAGCCTTAAATGCTGTTGATACCACAGGGGTGGAACCCTTAGTTCATATGACTTCTGCCATGAATCATTTTCGGGAAGATGTGGCCAAACAAGAATTGCCACGGGAAAAAGCCTTAGCCCTAGGTCCGGATGTCAATGAGGCCTTTTTTAAAGTTCCTCAGGTCATCGAATAATTAATTCATATAGTATTGAATAGCCTTTTTCATTTCCGAGGAAGACACCGGTATGTCATAGCCACAATCGCCCAAGCCCGTTAATAGGGAAAAGCGAATTTCTGAGCCTTTGTTCTTTTTGTCCTGTGCGGTCAATTTCAAGATAGCTGGAATTTCCTCTTCCTTCAATACGACCCGACCATAGGTTTCAAAGAGGTAGGTTTCGATGGATTCTAAATCGGTAAGTTCAATCAATCCCCTTTCATAACTCAAAAAAGCTTCCATAATCATCCCACAGGCAATAGCCTCACCATGAAGAATTTTGCGTTTTCCCAAGTCCATCAAATAGGTTTCAATCGCATGGCCAAGCGTATGACCGAAGTTCAAAATTTTCCGTAATCCTTTTTCTTTTGGATCCTCCTCCACTACTGCCTGTTTAATGGCCACTGAATGTGCGATTAATTTGGCTAAATCCGTTTCCTCGAAGCTCAAATGGCTAATCTGATCCCACATGTGGCCATCACGAATGAGGCAATGTTTAATGATTTCGGCAAAACCAGATCGTTGTTGGCGCTCCGGGAGACTTTGAATAAATGCGGGGTCAATCAGGACTGTTTTAGGTAATTGGAATACGCCAATGTGGTTTTTTAGGCCATGGAAATCAATCCCTAATTTACCCCCAACGCTGGCATCCACTTGGGCCAAAAGCGTAGTAGGGATTTGAATAAAATCGATGCCACGTTTGTAGGTAGAGGCACAAAATCCGCCTAAATCACCGATTACCCCACCTCCAAGATTGATCATGAGTCCATGACGATCCATATTTGCTCGGGTTAAGGCCTCCCAAACCTTTTCACAGGTTGCGATGGTTTTATGTTCTTCGCCCGATTTTATTTGGATCTTGAGGCTTCCTTTGGGAAGAAGGGACGCGATGAGGGGAAAACAATGTTTATTCGTGTGTTCATCGACCAATACAGCGATTTTATCATAGGCGTTTTGAGCTAAAAATTGACTCAAAGATTCTGAAATGGGGGCGATTTGAACAGACATGTATAACAATTATGGAATGTATTCTCAAAAATACCTAGAATTTATGAATTTGGGGGCATTAGAAAGCTAATTTTGGTTTTGCGATGTGCAATTTCTTGCCTAATTTTGCGGTCGATTGGGTTTGACCCATAATATGAATCAATATGAGAGAAATTCAATTTAGAGAAGCCTTGCGTGAAGCCATGCAGGAGGAAATGAGAACAGATTCAACGGTTTTCTTGTTGGGTGAAGAAGTCGCCGAATATAATGGTGCCTACAAAGTATCTCAAGGGATGTTGGATGAATTCGGTCCGGAGCGCGTAATTGATACGCCAATTGCAGAATTAGGTTTTGGGGGTATTGCAGTAGGTGCGGCGGCAAATGGCTTGCGTCCGATTGTTGAGTTTATGACCTTCAATTTCTCTTTGGTGGCTATTGACCAAGTGATTAATTCTGCATCGAAGTTGATGTCCATGTCCGGTGGTCAGTATTCATGTCCGATTGTTTTCCGTGGTCCTACGGGAAATGCGGGACAATTATCTTCTCAGCACTCATCCAATTTTGAAAATTGGTATGCTAATACACCGGGTTTAAAAGTTGTAGTTCCTTCGAATCCAGCAGATGCCAAAGGTTTATTAAAAGCCTCCATTCGCGATAATGATCCAGTGATTTTCATGGAATCAGAAGTAATGTATGGTGATAAAGGCTTAGTGCCAGATGGTGAATATTTAATCCCAATCGGGAAGGCAAATATTGTGAAGCCTGGGAAAGATGTGACCTTGGTTACTTTTGGTAAAATGCTTTCTCGAGTGGTGATGCCTGCAGTGGAAGAATTGGAGAAGCAAGGGATTTCAGTCGAGGTAATCGATTTACGTAGTGTACGTCCAATTGATTACATCACAGTGGTGGAGTCAGTGAAGAAGACGAATCGTTGTGTCGTGGTAGAGGAAGCTAATCCATTGGCAGCCATTTCATCGGAAATTGCATATCATTTACAACGATGGGCTTTTGATTATTTAGATGCGCCAGTGATTCGGGTAAATTCACGTGATTTACCGCTTCCATATGCGCCAACGTTAATCGATGAAATCCTACCTAGCGTAGAACGTACAGTGCAAGCGGTAAAGCAAGTACTTTACAAAGCTTAGTAAATAATCAAAATTGTGGACAAGGCTATAAAAAGCCTAGTCAGAACATAAAAAAATCCCGAAGGTGACTTCGGGATTTTTTGTTGATATTAAACAGATTCCTTTGGTTCTATTTGAATTTCATGTTTCAAATTATGATTCCATTTGAATTTATTGAACTGCTTTGAATTTCATGGTTTCATTTGAATTTTCTAGGCAAACTTATGTTTGCCTAGAAAATGACTTTTACAAGACATAAATGAATCGTGAACCATCGACATCGATTCCTTCTAATTTAATACGGCCTTTGCGGGCTTCTAATAATTCAGTCGCTTCTTTCGGGCTATTCACAGCTTTGTCGTTGATTTTCGTGATGATCGAACCTTTCGATAAACCATACATTTCCAAGCGGCCATCTGGGATTACATCGACAACTTTCACGCCTGAACTTACGCGGAATTTTTCTTTGTCCGAACTGCTCAAAGCGCCAAATTTAGCACCTAAGAATTCTGATTTATAGGTTTCGCCAGTGTCGCCTTTGGTAATGGAGGTATTTCCATCCTTATTTTTTAGAGTAACGGTGAAGTCCTTTAGTTGGCCATCGCGGTTAATTGTTACATGCAAGGATTCACCTGGACGTTTACGTCCGACGATTTCCATTAATTTAGCCGTTGACTTTGTATCAGCCCCATCGATTTTAACGATTACGTCATTGATTTTAATCCCGGCATCTTTGGCAGCTGAGTTTTCGGAGAATCCACCTACGTATACGCCATCTTTTGTTTTAAGATCTTTCTCATCGGCTAATTTCGCATTGACTTCGGAGATGCTCACACCCAAGAATCCGCGTTGAACATTTCCGTATTTGATTAGATCACCTGAAACTTTTTTCACGATGCTCACGGGAACGGCGAAGGAATAGCCGGCAAATTGACCCGTTTTCGAATAAATGGCCGTATTAATACCAATTAATTCTCCTTTTAAATTCACCAAAGCTCCTCCAGAATTTCCTGGATTCACGGCGGCATCTGTTTGGATGAAAGATTCTAATGGATTCACATCGCCTTCGCGGTCGATGATGTTTTGACGCCCTTTCGCGGAAACGATTCCGGCCGTAACAGTCGATTCTAAATTAAAAGGATTTCCTACTGCTAAAACCCATTCGCCTACTTTCAGCGCATCTGAATCACCAAAAGCCAAGAAAGGTAAGCCTGTTTCTTTGATTTGAATAACGGCTAAATCGGAAGAAGGGTCAGTCGAAATGACCTTAGCTTTGAATTCACGTTTGTCATTGAGAATTACGGAGATTTCGCTGGCTTCGGCGACTACGTGATTATTGGTTACGATATATCCATCGGCGCTAATGATGACACCGGAACCGGAGGCTTCTTGCTGTTGGGGTGCTTGCCGACGGCCCCCGCCACCTCCAAATGGGTCTCCGAATCCGAAGAAATCATCGAATGGGCTGGAATATTGTTGGCGTCCGCGTGACTCCATTTTTGTTTTAATATGTACAACGGCTGGGGTTGTTTTTTCGGCTGCGTAGGTGAATTCACCTGGATTACCCGGGGCATTAATGTTTGAAACGGCGGTGGTGAATGCGGAGGGAACGTCTCCGAGGGTTGATTTTGAACCTAAATTCAACAATTCATAAGCGCCTAACGTGATTCCACTAGATAGGAGCGCAATAACTACGTAGGATTTAACTTGGTTTTTCATGTCCATAAGATCAAAATGTATGTGATTTTTGTTGAAAAATGATTTGCGAATTTAATGCAAAATTGCAGATTTCAATTCAGGTAGGCGGATTATTAACAAGTTTTAAGAATTTTTTCCTTCTGAGGCGGAAAGTTTTATTTGCCGAATGATTTGGCTAATTTTGCGCTTTGTAATTAAAAAAAAGAAAGATCGATGGTATTAAGTGAGCAAGAATTATTGAGACGTCAAAAAAGACAGGAATTAATCGCGATGGGGATAGACCCCTATCCGGCAGCTGCCTATCCGGTGACGGTAATGGCCTCTCAAATCCATGCAGAATACAAGCCGGAAGCCTCAAATTTCGAAGATGTAACTTTAGCAGGCCGTTTGATGGGTTTTCGCATTATGGGAAATGCTTCTTTTGCGGAATTGCAAGATGCGTCGGGGAGGATTCAATTGTATTTTCGTCGGGACGATTTATGCCCTGGTGAAGACAAAACGCTCTATAATACTGTCTTTAAAAAGTTATTGGACATCGGTGATATCATTGGTGTAAAAGGTTATGTGTTTACGACCCAAATGGGTGAAATATCAGTCCATGTACGAGAATTCACGCTTTTATCCAAAGCATTAAAGCCA
>CANHCG010000032.1 GCA_947459055.1 Cytophagaceae bacterium
TATACATAAGGCGGGTTCTCCATCTCAATTAGAATTATTCGATTATAAACCCGAATTAGTCAAATGGCATGGAAAAGATTGTCCGGCTGAATTATTACAGGGGAAGACATTTGCTTTCATTCGTGGTGTTCCTAAAATGCTAGGGCCACAAGGTAAATTTGCGCAATTTGGCCAATCAGGCGCTTGGGTTTCAGATTATTTACCTTATTTCCAAAACGTTGTCGATGAAGTTTGCTTTTTAAAGGCTATGCACACGGATCAGTTCAATCATGCACCGGCTCAATTGCTCATGCAAACGGGAAGTGCTCGTTTGGGTCGTCCCGGTATGGGAGCTTGGGCAGTTTATGGTTTAGGTTCTGAAAATGCGAATTTACCTGGATTTATCGTATTAACTTCTGGTAATAAATATCCAGAAGGAGGGAAGAGTATTTGGGGAAGTGGCTTTTTGCCTTCGATATACCAAGGGGTTCATTGTCGGTCCACGGGCGAGCCTGTTTTATATGTTGAAAATCCGGCTGATGTGTCTCGAGAAACGCGTCGGAGTACGATTGACGCCATTAATGAGATTAACCAGCGCGAGTATGAAGAATACCAAGATCCTGAGATTTTGACTCGCATTTCACAATATGAGATGGCCTTTAAAATGCAGGCCGCGGTGCCTGATGTGATGGATATTCGGGATGAACCTGATTATATACATCAATTGTATGGAACAACGATCGGAAAACCATCCTTTGCAAATAATTGTTTGTTGGCCCGA
The DNA here is from genome assembly GCA_947459055.1 of Cytophagaceae bacterium. Taxonomy (GTDB): domain Bacteria; phylum Bacteroidota; class Bacteroidia; order Cytophagales; family Spirosomataceae; genus Aquirufa. The sequence continues at coordinate 761 of CANHCG010000032.1, forward strand.
AAATTAGCCGAAAATGGTGTTCGATTTATCCAATTGTACGATTGGGGTTGGGATACACATGGATCAAGTGCTTCTGAGGCCTTGGAAATTGGTTTACGTACAAAATGTAAGGAAACGGATCAGGGTATGAGCGCTTTGTTGTTTGATCTAAAGCAACGAGGTTTATTGGATGAAACCTTAGTGGTATGGAGTGGTGAATTTGGTCGTACTCCGATGCAGGAAAATCGAGATAATAAACCAGCGCCCTTTATGGGCCGAGACCACCATCCGGATGCCTTTACAATATGGATGGCTGGGGCCGGGGTGAAAAAAGGCTTTACCTATGGTGCTACGGATGAAATTGGTTATTCGGGTGTAGAAGGAAAAGCCCATATCCATGATTTGCAGGCCACGATTCTTCATATTTTAGGATTAGATCATGAGAAATTGACCTATCCTTTTCAAGGGCGTTCGTTCCGACTGACGGATGTGGCAGGGAAGGTGATCACGCCTATTTTGGCTTAAGATTTTTTGAGGATAAAATCTTGTTTTGGTGCTTTTGGAAACATGAAAAGCATGCCTAATTCATATAATTCGACTGAAAAAATGATGGTTGGGGATTTGATTAAATCTTGCCAATTTTTTTGACCGGACCGACTTCGAATGTTGGGAACCAAATAAAGTGCCGATTGATTTGTTAAATCGATTTCACCCTCAACGCGAATTACGCTTACGTCCACTAATGGATATGTTTTGAAAAAATCGGTTAACGCGTGTTGCAATAAGGAAGTAAAATCACCTTTTTTTCGATAGGTTGGATTGATCACTTCCGTGTACAATTGGTAGATTAAGGGCGAATGTAATCCGTGTGCATTTTGTGCTTTCCAATTAAAAATAAGCCTTTTCATTAATTTAAAGCAAAATTGGGGATTAACTCAAAAAGTGGAATTTCAACCTTAAATGTTTGTTTGGTCATTAAATTCAAGAAGATGTAATGCCCTTGCATGGTTCCAAAAGCGGAAATAAGGGGGCAACCCGATGTATAGGTGAATGAATTTCCCGGATCGATGATGGGTTGTTCACCTACCACGCCTAAGCCTTTTACTTCTTCTGTCCGACCGATACCGTCGGTGATAAGCCAGAAGCGACTGACGAGTTGAGCTGTTTGATTACTGATGTTTTTAATGGTAATTTGGTAGCTGAAAAAATAGGCAAAAGGTGGCTGCATTTCATAGGAAGGAATGTAGCTTGTGACTATTTTGATATGAAAACCGTTTGATTCTGACTCGACCATTTTTCTAATTTATGAGCAATTTAGGGCTAAATTTTTCGGAATTGATACAAAATGATTGGAAAAATATCTTTGCCCAAGCGAAAATTTGGGAGCGTCATGCTTTACTTTTTGAAGAAGTGGCGAAGGCTTATGACGAATCTGAAGTTTTTCCTCCTATTAATCAAATTTTCCAAGCTTTTCAATTATGCTCTTTTGCGGAAACCAAAGTCATTATCATCGGACAAGATCCTTATCATGGAATTGGCCAAGCCCATGGACTGAGTTTTTCGGTACCTGAAGGAATTGCATTTCCTCCTTCGCTTCGAAATATTAGTAAGGAAATGATAAACGATTTAGGTCAAGGTTTAGCTTCAGGTGATTTGAGTTTTTGGGCGAAACAAGGTGTTTTGTTGTTGAATAGTTCCTTGACTGTTCGGGCACATGAAGCAGGTTCGCATGGAAAAATGGGCTGGATTTCGTTTACTACGGATGTTTTACAAGTCATTCAAAATGAAAAAGATCAGCTTGTTATTTGTTTATGGGGAAATCATGCCGCTTCATTTTTGCCAATTTTTGATCTTGAAAAGCATCGGATTATTCAAAGCGCACATCCATCGCCTTTGTCGGCGAATCGTGGTGGTTGGTTCGGTCAAAAGCCTTTTTCTCGGGTGAATTCTTATTTAAGCACGTTTGGTATGGAACCCATTCAATGGGTTTAGCATTTCTTTAATTGGCTCGGAAAGTAGACAAATTGATTGGCAAATTCTTTTTGAAAAAATTCGCTGATAATGGATTCGATGGCGGTGCCATGGCTTTCATCAAAATCGCTGATGAGGCATTGTACTGAATAACCTTTTGAATCAGGTTCTTGGTGAGAAGTAATTTCAAATAAATGTACCTGATCGATGAAATTCCATGTGGCCATTTCCGGCAAAATGATTTTTTGAAGGGCCATTTGGGCTTTCGCTTCGATGGAATTTTCGAAAAAGAGGGAAATGTTGTACTGAATCATCATTTGATTGTTTTATTGGATAATGCATTATACAGGATTTCAGCGGTATGAAAGCCTTGTTTTTGGATGCCGTCTTTGAGCTGATGCCTACATGACGTACCATTACTCGCCACAGTTACTGTATCCTTCGCTTGAAGGACGCGAGGAAATAGGACGAGGTTTGCAATTTTTTGGGACATCGAATAATGTTTCTTTTCATAACCGAACGATCCGGCCATTCCGCAGCAACCCGTGGGTAACAATTCCACTTCGAAATTTTCTGGAAAGGATAATGCCTTTCGGGTGGAAACTAATCCAGCAATGGCCTTTTGATGGCAATGTCCATGCAAAAGGATTTTTTGTGGCAAGCCTGTAAAAATTTCTTTCGTAATTATTTTTTCTTCGATTTTTAGAGCGAGAAATTCATCGATTAATAAGCAATGAGGTTTAATCGCTAAGGCAGTGGCTCGGTGATTTGCTCCTACTAAATCGGGTATTTCGTCACGAAAGGTTAAAATGGCGCTGGGTTCAATGCCGATTAGTGGGTGTTTATCCGTGATTATATTTTGTAAAATTTCAAGGTTATTAATTGCGATTTGTTTGGCTTCTATGAGCATTCCTTTGGACAAATAGCTTCTCCCTGAACTTAATCCTGTTGGTATTTTCACACCAAAACCAAGTTCATTCAATAATTTAATTGTTTTTTTACCAAGATCGACATCATTGTAATTAGTGAATTCGTCTGCAAATAGATAGACAAATCCATGTTTGAATTTTTCCTGCGGGATTCTTTGTTGGTACCGATTAAACCAGGATTCAAGCGTGGTAAAATGGACAGCAGGCAATGATCTTTGTTGGGCAAAGCCCATCACTGCCTTAATAAAAATGTTCGTTATGGGGAATTCAATTAAAAAATTATAAATGGGGGCGATATAGCTGGCCCATTGTTGGGTCTTTGGAAAATGCCCAATTAATTGGGTGCGTACGGGAATACCTTGTGCTAGGTATTTTTGTTGGAGAGTTTCTGCCTTTAATTTACTGATATCTACTCCGGAGGGACATTCGGTTTGACAACCTTTACATGAAAGACATAAATCTAAAATATCGTTTAACTCGGGATTAGAAAATGGTTGTTTTTCGTCACTTGAAAGGATTTGTCGGAGCATATTTGCCCTCGCCCGAGTACTGTCTTTTTCTTCAAGGCTAGCCATGAAACTCGGACACATGGTTCCTCCGCTTAAAGCAGATTTTTTGCAATCACCTGATCCTGAACATTTTTCGGCCAACCGTAAGGGGGTTTCTAGATTTCCATAATCGAAAAAATAGGCATCGGACTGGGAGTTTGTTTCGGTGAAGCGAAACGCCTCATCCATGGGAGGGCTATGTACGATTTTGCCTGGATTCAGGATGTTATGCGGGTCGAATATCGTTTTTATTTCCTCAAATAATTGAAGCATTTGACTACCCATGACCTCTTTGATGAATTCACCTCGGAGTCGTCCGTCGCCATGTTCGCCACTCAAGGAACCTTGGTATTTTTTGAGGATTTGAACTGTTTCTGTTAAAATTTCTCGGAAAAGCAGTTTTCCTTTAGGTGATTTTAAGTTCAAAAAGGGTTCGATGTGTAATTCTCCTGCACCTGCATGGGCGTAATATGCGGCTTTGACGTCTTTTTGTGCTAATAATGCCTGAATGTCTGCCACGTAAGCGGGAAGGTCTTGTGGTGCTACCGCACAATCTTCGATGAGGTTGACAGCTTGTTCGTCGCCCACTAAATTTCGAATCAATCCTAGTCCCGCTTTTCGGATATCCCAACCCTTATACATCTCTTCCGCTTCCAATACCGGATATGCGTACCCGATTTTGGCTTTTTGTAAAGCTTGCATACAGGCTTGGATTTTATCTTGGACTTCTGAAGCTTGCTGGCCTCGAAATTCGACCATGAGGATCGCGGCGGGATCGCCAACGATAAAATCTCGTAATGCTTCGAAATTTGGATGATTAACGGTGAAGGATAAAATAAAATCGTCAACTAATTCAGATGCCGTAGGTCCGAAAGCCAAAGCAATTAAATTAGCCTGTAAGGCATCTTGTATGCTTTTGCAATGAATGCAAAGAAGATTTACATGTGGGTCGGGTAAATCAAGTAATTGGACTTTCATCGCATGAACGACTGCAAGTGTACCTTCAGAACCTGCCAATAAAGCAGATAAATTAAATGGTTTTCCGTCTGGATTAAAGGGTTGCATATTGACTAATGCATCCAATGCATAGCCACTATTCCGACGTTTTATTTCTGGTTTCGGAAAGGAAGTTTTGATATTGGCTTGTATATCGGGATTATTTAAAATCCGATGTAATTCCTTATAAATTTGTCCTTCCAGGTTGTGAAGCGTGGTTTTTTTATAAAATTCTTCGTTGGTCAGGGGATGCGTATGAATTTCCGACCCGTCGGCCAAAATCGCCCGCGTTTCCAACAAATGATCCCGCACATTTCCCCAAACAATCGAATGTAATCCGCAGGAATTATTCCCAAGCATTCCGCCTAAAAGTGCCCGATTTGCAGTGGAGGTTTCGGGTCCAAAAAATAAACCCGCATTGGCTAATTCTTTGTTTAAATCATCTCGAATAATACCTGGCTCTATCCAAACGCTTTTTTCCTTTTTGTTCAGCAAAATAATTTTGCTCATCGCAGGACCAATTTCCATGGAAATCCCATCGCCTACAACTTGTCCTGCTAAAGAGGTTCCAGCACCGCGGGGAATGAGATTTGTATTTTTATCTAAGGCAAACTGTACGAGTCGCTTAATATCTTTTGATGAGGATGGAATCGCAACGGCGTTGGGTTTTACTTGATATACCGAGGCGTCTGTGCTGTATATTTTACGGGCAATTTCGGAGCGTTGGGATTGATCAAAGAACAATTTGCCTTCAAAATGAATGCTTAATTTTTCAATATCCGCTTGTCTCCAGTGCATGTCTGATTTCTTACAAAAGTTAAATTTACGAAATCCAATCTTACGTTCATATTGCCATTCAAAGTTTATACATTCATTTCATCCACTATTGTATTTGGATTGCTTCATAAATTGTAATTTTGGGAAGAATCGAAATGTATGAAATTTATAAGACAAGTTTGGGAGAGTTTATTGTTCGCTTATCAGGCCTTGCGCTCGAATGTATTGCGGACGACTTTATCCTTATTAGGCGTTAGTATTGGGATTTTTGCGATTGTTGCTGTGTTTACAGCCGTGGATTCCTTGAAACAAAATATTCGATCTGAGATTGATTCGTTTTCCAGCGGAGGAGTAATTTATGTAGGTAAATGGCCTTGGTTGATGCAAAATAATTATCCATGGTGGAAATATTTGAATCGGCCAGAGATGAAATATACGGAGTATAAATATTTAAAAGATCATCTTAAATCCGCACAGGCGGTAGTGATTATCGATAATGGTCGGACTGCTTCGGCGACGAATGGAAGTAGTAGCATGGATGTGAACATGAGTGGGGCAAGTTATGAATATAATCAAATTGCGAGTGTGCCGATTGGGGAGGGAAGATATTTCTTGCCGATTGAATCTGAAAATGGCATGAATGTATGCATTATTGGGGCTTTGGTAGCAGAAAACTTAAGTCCAGGAAGGTCTGCGGTAGGTCAAATTATCAAATTGAATGGCATTAAATTTTCAGTGATTGGGATCATTGAGAAAAAAGGAACCGATATTTTGAGTTTTGGTGGTACACCAGATGAAAAGGTTTTTGTACCCTATAATACCTATTCAGCGGTATTTCAAAAAGATAAACCAGCACCTGATATTGCGATTAAGGCGATGGAATCAGATGCGGGGCAGGTGGCTTTAGAAGGGGAGATTACAGGTATCATGCGAAGTTTACGATCGATTAAGCCTAAGCAAGAGGACAATTTTTCGATTAATCGTCTTGATGGGTTAAACCAATTTTTCGATGGTATATTTTCGGTTTTGAATATTGCGGGGTCTTTAATTGCCGGTTTTTCTTTGTTGGTAGGTGGTTTTGGTATTGCCAATATCATGTTTGTATCGGTGAAAGAACGAACCAACATTATTGGAATTCAAAAATCACTAGGTGCTAAGAATTACTTTATTTTGTTTCAATTTTTGTTTGAGGCGGTATTCTTAAGTTTAATTGGCGGTTTGGTTGGTATCGGATTAGTCGTTTTGATTACCTTGATTCCCCAAGAAGCGCTACCTTTACATTTGTCCGTCGCCAATGTGGCCAAAGGCCTTATGATTTCTAGTTTTATTGGAATCCTTTCTGGCATTATACCTGCCTGGGTGGCAGCTAAAATGGATCCGGTAATTGCAATTCGATCCAAATAGGTAAAAAGGACTATTCCGAAAGGAATTCATTTAAATCGAAAGTCTATTTTAGGAATATTTGAATTTCTGTAAAATGAAAAAGACCGAAGAACATAAGTTCTTCGGTCTTTTTTTATTTGTCTAAACGCGCTGGCGTTAGAATTATTTAAATAGATAGAGTGGCTAAAACACCATTCATATTACGAACTGCGTCGGCAGATTTGTTGAAGGCTGCTTGTTCGTCGGCAGTTAATTTATAGTCGACTATTTTCTCCCATCCATTTTTTCCTAGTACCACCGGTACGCCTAAACAAATATCACTTTGTCCATATTCACCATTCAAAGGAACGCAACAAGCCATAATTTTTTTCTCATCACGTACTATTGCTTCTACTAAAGCCGCTCCAGCTGCACCAGGTGCATACCAAGCGGAAGTTCCTAATAAACCTGTTAGAGTGGCACCACCTACCATTGTATCAGCGGCAACCTTATCTAAAGTTTCGGTATCTAAGAATTGACTTACCGGTACCCCGTTATAGGTCGCTAAGCGTTTTAATGGAATCATGGTCGTATCCCCGTGACCACCGATGACCGTTCCGGAAATATCATTGATAGAAACATCCATTGCTTTAGCTAAATAACATTTGAAACGAGCGGAATCTAATGTTCCACCCATCCCGATGATGCGATGTTTATCTAATCCTGCAATTGAATTTGCCAAATAGGTCATCGTATCCATTGGATTGGAGATGATAACAATTATCGGATTTTTTGAAAATTTCAAGATGTTTTCAACCACACTTTTCACAATACCTGCATTCACGCCAATTAATTCTTCACGTGTCATGCCCGGTTTGCGAGGTAAACCCGATGTAATGACTACGACATCGGAATTGGCTGTTTTGGAATAATCACTGGTCGAACCGATAAGGGTCGTATCAAATCCCAATAAACTGGCTGTCTGATACATATCTAAGGTTTTACCTTCAGCGATACCTTCCTTGATATCTAATAAAACTAATTCGTCAGCTAATTCTTTTCTGGCGATGTTGTCTGCACAAGTGGCACCCACGGCACCTGCTCCTACTACTGTGATTTTCATTGTAAAATTGTTAGGAATGAAATGATTCAAAAAAACGTTTCGAAATTACGACAAATACAGCAATTATTGAATCATTTTTTCGTTGAGTTAAGAGGTTTTTGTTATATTTAACGATTAAATATGTCAAATGGGAAAAGGATCAAGTTTTGTTAATCGTATTTTAGACTCAAGTTTTTTTAAAGATGCTTTGGTTCAGGGAGAAGCTATGGTGGCGAAGGATAAGTTGGGTTTATTGCGTTTGATCAAAACCGCCTTGCAAAAAGTTTCCGAGATGGCAGAAAAGAGTAATTTGACAGTAGTTAAATTACTTAATCATTACATTCTATTGTTTAGTCAGTTGATTAAGGCCTACGTGCAAGGAACCTATCGAAAGTTACCGACCATAGCCTTAGTGAAAATTGCAGCGGTAATGGTTTATTTTATTTCTCCTTTTGATTTTATTCCGGATGTTTTACCCCTGATTGGCTTTACGGATGATTTGGCTTTAGTCCTTTGGGTAGGTAAATCAATTAAGGCGGAATTAGATGAATTTGAAAAACAATTGTAATCTTTCAAATCGGATATCGTGGAAATTTAGTTTGGATTGAATATATTTACACAATTTAAAAAACAGAAAAGATGAACATAGCAAGTATATTATTGTTTTTGAACGGGTTAGGTGGTGGAGAATTGTTATTGATTGGTTTAGCGATTTTATTATTTTTTGGTGGAAAAAAATTGCCAGAATTAATGAGAGGCCTTGGAAAGGGAATTCGGGAGTTTCAGGATGCTAAAAACGAAGTGAAGGATCAGATCAATAAAGAATTGGACGAGACTAAAAAATAAGGTTACTTATTTTTGTTGTAAATGCATAGTTGGGTTAACCCAACTATGCTTTTGTGTTTAAATGAATCCCCATTTTTAATGGAAAATAAACCACTGCCTTATGCGGAAATAAGGCGTCAATTAATCGAAGGTCGACAAACTTGTCTAGGTTTGGTTCAGCAATATTTGAAGCAAATAGACGCCTTTAATGCAGAATATAACGTTTTTTTAGAAGTTTATCGGGAGGAAGCATTGGCTCAGGCCCAGTTGATCGATCAAAAAATAAAGTTGGGTCATGCCGGTAAATTAGCTGGGATGGTCATAGGTATCAAAGACTTACTTACCTTCGAAAACCATGGTTCTCAAGCTGGGAGTCAAATTCTTAATGGGTTTAAATCAACATTTACGGGTACGGCGCTTCAGCGTTTATTGGATGAGGATGCCATCATTATTGGGCGTCAAAATTGTGATGAATTCGGGATGGGTTCAACGAATGAAAACTCATCATTTGGTCCAGTTTTAAATTTTGCCAATAAAAAACATGTGGCTGGTGGGAGTTCAGGGGGCTCTGCCGTAGCGGTTCAAGCGGGAATGTGTCATCTTTCCATTGGGACTGATACAGGTGGTTCGATTCGGATGCCTGCTGCTTTCTGTGGGGTTTCGGGTTTAAAGCCAACCTATGGTTTAGTTTCTCGCTGGGGCTTAATTGCCTATGCTTCTTCATTCGATACCATTGGACCTATGGGTCACTTTGTTGAAGATTTAGCTTTAACGATGTCTATTATGGCCGGACCCGATGAGCAAGATAGTACGGTAGTTAGCGCTCCAATCCATTTAATATCTTCTACACGTAAACTTGCTTACATCAAAGAAATCGTAGAGCATGCCAGTTTACAAGAAGAAATTCGGGAAGCCTTTTTTGAGCAAGTTGAAAAATTCAAAAAACAAGGATACGAGGTAGATTCGGTCGATTTTCCATACATTGATCA